>DASUDM010000170.1:0-4332 GCA_036275575.1 Sphingorhabdus sp.
ACCGAAATCAAGGTCCATGAATATCGCGTCGGCCTGACGCCGTCCGCCGTGCGCGAATACGTAGCACGAGGGCACCAGGTGATGGTCCAATCCGGCGCAGGCGCAGGCATTATGGCCAGCGACGAGGCTTATAAAAAAGCAGGCGCCAAGATCGTGAAAACCGCCGAGGAAATTTTCGCCAAGGCCGAAATGGTCGTGAAGGTGAAGGAACCGCAGCCCAGCGAATGGGTGCAACTGCGCGAAGGACAACTGCTCTTCACCTATCTCCACCTTGCGCCCGACCCAAAGCAGGCAAAAGGACTGGTCAAATCGGGTTGCACCGCAATCGCCTATGAAACCGTAACCGACGACAAAGGCACCCTGCCCCTACTCGCGCCGATGAGCGAAGTGGCAGGTCGGCTCGCTATCGAAGCTGCAGGCGAAGCGATGCGCCGGTCAGAGGGTGGAGCCGGCATCCTGCTCGGCGGGGTTCCGGGCGTTCCGGCCGGTCGTGTCACCGTCTTGGGTGGCGGTGTTGTCGGCACCCACGCCGCGCGCATGGCGGTAGGCCTTGGTGCCGAAGTGACCATTGTCGACCGTTCGATCCCCCGCCTGCGCCAATTGGACGAGCTGTTCCACGGGCGGGTCCGCACCCGCTATTCGACGCTCGACACCATCGATGCAGAAATCAGCGTTGCCGATGCCGTGATCGGTGCCGTGCTGATCCCCGGGGCCAGTGCACCCAAGCTCGTTACCCGTGCCATGCTCAAGCATATGAAGCCCGGTTCGGTGCTGGTCGATGTTGCCATCGATCAGGGCGGCTGCTTTGAAACCTCGAAGCCCACCACCCATGCGGAGCCGACCTATGTCGTCGACGGCATCATCCACTATTGCGTTGCGAACATGCCGGGCGCCGTGCCGCAAACCAGCGCGGCTGCGCTGAACAACGCCACCCTCCCCTATGGACTTGCGCTGGCTGACAAGGGGCTCGAGGCGTTGCACGCGCATAGCGAAATAGGCCGTGGCCTGCTGGCGGGGCTCAATGTTCACAAGGGCAAGGTCACCAGCAAGGCAGTCGCCGAGAGCCTCAACCTTAAATTCGTCGACCCTGAAGTGGCGCTTGCGAATTGAGCTCAGCGCACTTGTAAAATAACCGCCATTGAATCATAGGTGGAGATGAAACGTCACCCATGCGGGTGATTGCATAATCATAGGCTAGGGCAGATTCGCGAATGAAAGACGATCAACCCTTTGTTGATTACTATCATATCCTCCAGGTCAGATATGATTGTGATGCCAAATTACTTGAAACTGCCTACCGCCATCTTGCGAAAACATTCCACCCCGATCACCCTGAAACGTCAAATGTAGACAAGTTCAACGAAGTTGTGGCCGCGTACCGGGTGTTACGAAACCCGAAGGATCGCGAAAAATATGACGCGTTGTATCGCGAGCATGTGAAAATCGAGGAAGCGGAGGTTGCAGCTGCTCCTCCCTTGTTCGGGGACGAAGGCGAAGCGCTGACGGACGCCGAAGCGCATGAAAAGATCCTGATGACGTTATACAAACGGCGCCGGGAGAATGCCCAGAATCCCGGCGTCATGGCCTATTACATCCAGGAATATCTCAACTGTTCGGACGAGATATTCGAATTCCACGTCTGGTACCTGAAGGCCAAAGGTTATATCGAACGCACCGAGCATGGCACGCTGGCGATCACGGTCGAGGGTGTCGACCATGTCCTATCGATGTCGCGCACCAGTGCCGCCGCACAATTGCTGATTGCCAATTCAGACGAGGGCTAACCTCGCGACCAGCCGCCGCTGCCGCGATAGTACAAATAACTGATTTTATTGGATAAGTGGTGGACAGGGCTGGATTCGAACCAGCGTACGGAAAACCGGGCAGATTTACAGTCTGCTGCCTTTAACCACTCGGCCACCTGTCCACTTTTCTTCGGGGCGTTGCGCAAGGCAAAGGGCCGGTCCCGAAGAAGAAGCGGCCTATTGGCGAAACGCCGCTTGCCTGTCAATGGCCGAGATGGAATAGCGGCAAAATGAGTTCACATAAAAGCCATCGCCGCCGCGGCGCAGCCCAGACCAGCGGCAATCCCAAATTCTGGGGACGCCATGCGGTCATTGCCGCACTAGAAAATCCGGAACGCCGAATCCTGAAAATCTGGGGCACACGCGAAGCGCTGTCGCATATCGACGTGCCGCAAGGCGTGCCATTTCAATATTGCGAAGGTTCAGACCTTGCGCGATTCGTGCCGCGCGATACGCCGCATCAAGGCATCGTCGCCGAGGTTGCCCCGCTGGAAGACGTCTGGCTGTCGGACATCCTTGATGCCCATGAGGATGATGACAGGCCGATATTGATTCTCGACCAGGTAACCGATCCGCACAATGTGGGCGCGATTTTCCGTTCGGCCGCTGCCTTCGATGCCATTGCTGTGGTTACGCAAGACAGGCATGCGCCGCCCGAATCGGGTGTGTTGGCGAAAGCGGCCTCCGGCGCGCTCGAGGTTGTTCCATGGGTTCGCGTCGTCAATCTTGCCCGCGCGCTCGAGGAAATTGCCGAGCATGGTTATTGGAGGATCGGCCTTAGCGGCCATGCAGACACCCATCTCGACAAGGCCCTCGCCCCGCGTCGCAATGCACTGGTACTAGGCGCAGAGGGCGAAGGCATGCGCGCCAATATAGAAGAGCATTGCGACCAATTGGCCAAGTTGCCAATCAGCGAGCAAATGGAAAGCCTGAACGTCTCCAACGCAGCGGCTATTGCGCTTTATGCTGCGGCGACGCTCCGCCAATCGAAAGTTGACTGAATGCAGTTGAAGAAAATTGCCACATTGGGCCTCGCGCTGGTTGCACCATTCAGCCTTTCGGGTTGCCTGTTGCTGCCCGGGGAATTTGATTCCGAAATGACTGTGATGGCCGACGGGCAATTCGCATTCAGCTATAAAGGGCAGATCCAATTGGTGGGGCTTGCGAACCTGCTGAACGATACGATCGATTCAGAAGGCACCAATGCCGAATTCGCTGCGGCTTGCTATGGCGCGCTGCCAGAAGCCGAAAAGAGCGAGGCGGAAAAGAAGAAGGACCGGAAACGGCAGCAGGCGGAGGCGAAGGCTGCGGCCGATGCCGCCGCGGTAGATGCGGCGCTCGCTGAAATTGCGCCCGAAAGTGCGGGTACAGCAGCCTCTGTTGCGGCGCAAGAAGATGCCGCAGCGGGGGCCGCGACCTTTGATGGCGATGCCAGCGACGCTGCGGCTGAAGCTGCCGAATTGGCGGCAGAAGCAGCCGCTGAAGCAGAAGCAGCAATCGAAGAGGATTACAGCGAGCGTGAATGTACGCCTGCCGAGGTCGAACAACAGAAAAAGGAATGGGACGAGCAACAGGCTGCCGAGAAAAAGGAAAAGGAAAAGGCCAAGAAAATGTTCGCAGCGATGCTGGGCGGCATCGATCCGAGCAATCCCAAGACGATCGAGCGCTTCACCAAGGAAGTCGAACGGCTCGCGGCCTGGAACAAGGTCGAGCATCTCGGCAATGGCCTTTTCATGATCGATTATTCGACCAAGGGGCGCCTTGCCGATGATTTCGCCTTTCCCGTTATCCCGCGCTATGCACTCGGCAATCCGATGATCCATGTCACTCGCTGGGATAATGGGCGTGTTCGGATCGAGGCGCCGACTTTCCATAACGATGCGGACATGTCGTTGATGTCATTGATGGGCGCTGGCTCGATCATTCCCGGCATGGGCGGATCTAAGAAAAATCTGGAGCCGGTTGAAGTGAAGGGCACCTTCACCATTCGCACCAACGCCAAAGTGCAAGCCAACAACACCGATGAAGGCCCGATCGAAGAAGGCGGCATGCAAGTGCTTCGCTGGGAAATCGGGCCGAAGACCTTTGGCCCGCCGATGGCACTTTTGAAGCTGGCAAACTGATGGGTTTGACATCAGACCAGATCCGGCACGCGCTCGACTCGCTGGCTGCGAAAGAAAAGCGCTTGGCCATCGCGCTCGAGCAGGCGGGCTATCCCGAACCGCGCATACGAGAACCTGGCTATACCACCTTGCTGCGTACGATCGTGGGTCAGCAAGTCAGCGTCGCCGCCGCATCGTCAATGTGGAACAAGCTGGCCGCGAAACTGGGTGAAGATTGCGCACCGGAAAAGCTGCTCGCCGAGGATTTCGACAGCCTGCGCGCTTGCGGGCTTAGCCGCCAGAAACAGGGCTATGCACGCAGCCTTGCCGAACTGGTGGTTTCCGGCGCGTTGCCGCTTGATGCGCTGCCAGACGACGATGAGGAGGCTATCGCCTATCTGACCAAGGTCAAAGGCATCGGCCGC
>DASUDM010000171.1:0-4599 GCA_036275575.1 Sphingorhabdus sp.
CACGATTCAACCGCTCGAACAGCGGATCGGGCTTGCCTTCGCCACGTGCAATTTCACCAAATTCTGCTTCGCCCCATGTCAGGTCGATGCTCGACATCAGAACCAGCGGTTGCCGGTCCATTGGACGGCTTGGCACGCGCCAATACCAAAATGCCGCAATGCCGGCGAGCAGCCCGATCAGCAAAACAGCTGCAAGGCGCCGCCTCTGCAATGCCATCGGTTCAGTTGGTGACGCGCTGTGCAGGCTTGGGCTCTTCCTCCGCGCCAACGGAAGGGGTTACACCCAGTTCGGCTAGCGGCTCATCCTTTGGCGCTTGGCCTTCCGGCTCGTCAGTCACCACCGAAGCCGGCGCTGGCTGCACATTGCTACCAGCACGATCGAGGATCATGTTCGCAATCGATACGAACAACAGCACGGCCAAAAGGCCAAGCAAGCCTACCTGGATGCGCTGCACAGCGGATTGTGCCGGACGTGCCATGGCCCGATTTAAGCCCAATCAGTCGGCTTTGTCCAGTTGCCACGGCATCGGGGGCAATCCCTTGGCTTCCATCCACGCTGGATTGTACAGCGTCGACAGGTAACGGAAACCGGTATCGCACAATATGGTCGCAATCCTGTGCCCCGGCCCAAGCTGCTTCGCGAGTTCGACCGCACCGGCCACGTTGATGCCCGATGAAAGACCAAGGCAAAGTCCTTCTTCGGCCAGCAAGCGGCGGACCCAAACCAGACCCTCTTCATCGGATATACGGAATTGCGTATCAATCGGCGCGCCATCCAGGTTGGCAGTAATCCTGCCCTGCCCGATGCCTTCGGCAACCGAATTGCCCTCGGCACGCAATTCGCCATGCGCGTAGTAATTGTAAAGCGCCGCGCCATGCGGATCGCTAAGTGCTATCGTGACATTCTCGTTGCGCGCTTTCAGGCCCAGGCCAACACCGGCAATCGTTCCACCCGTACCGGCCGCACAGGTAAAGCCATCGACGCGGCCCTCCATCTGCTCCCAGATTTCATCTGCGGTGGTTTCGATATGCGCGCGGCGGTTGGCGATATTGTCAAACTGGTTCGCCCAGATCGCGTTCTCGGTTTCCTCGGCAATCCGGCGCGAAGTATGGACGAAATGGCCGGGATTGGAGAAAGGCGCTGCCGGAACGAGCACCAGCTGCGCGCCCAGCGCACGCAGCGTATCCTTCTTTTCCTGGCTCTGCGTTTCGGGCATCACGATGATCGTTTTGTAGCCAAGCGCATTTCCAACCAGCGCCAGCCCGATACCGGTATTTCCCGCGGTACCCTCCACGATTGTGCCGCCGGGTTTCAACGTGCCCTGCTCTTCGGCATCGCGCACGATAAAAAGCGCCGCCCGGTCCTTCACCGAGGCGCCGGGATTGGCGAATTCGCACTTGCCGTAAATCTCGCAACCCGTTGCTTCGCTGGGCCCTTTGAGAAGAACAAGCGGGGTGTTGCCGATAAGGTCCAATGTTGATGCCGTCGATTTCATGCATCCACAGGTAGTTTCGGATGCAACAAGACGCAAGCGATGGCGGCTTTTGTTCACGAAAGTTTGGCTTTGCGAGCCGGAACGCGGCTCATCGCATCGGAACAGCATTTTGTCGAATGCGCATGATTAGGTATTGTTATACTATATCATTTCATCTAGCAGGCGCGCGAAGATAACAACAGGAACCCATATGAAATCGCTTTTCCGTACAGGTGCCGCAACCTCCATCCTTGCATTCTCGCTCGTTGCATCTCCCCTTTTGGCTCAGCAGCAGCCCGAACGCGATGAAGCGGACGATGATTTCCATCGCACCGGCGAAATCGTGGTAACAGCCCCCTATTTTGAACGGCTCGACCTGTTGGCAGGCACTTCAGCTTTGTCAGGCGAAGAGCTCGCCCAGCAATCGCGTGGACAGATCGGCGATACTTTGCTCTCGCTTCCGGGCGTGTCTGCAACCAGCTTCACCCCGGGATCGTCACGCCCTGTCTTGCGTGGTTTCCAGGGGAATCGCGTGGCCGTGCTCACCGATGGCATCGGAAATATCGATGCGTCGAACACCTCGGCCGACCATGCGGTGACAATTGAATCGTTGACGACTGAGCGCATAGAAGTCTTGCGCGGCCCGGCCGTGCTCCTGTTTGGCGGACAAGCTGTGGGCGGTGCGGTCAACGCGATCGACAAGCGCATTCCACGCGCGGTGCCCGAGGAAGCAATCCATGTCGATGCGCTGGCAGGCTATGGCAGCGCAGCCGATGAATGGTCGGGCGGGGCTTCGGTCGATGTACCGCTGACCAACCGCCTCGTCATCCACGCCGATGGCAGCTATCGTAAAAGCGACGATTTGCGCATTGGTGGGTATCAATTGTCGCCGGTTCTGCGCGATGAAATCTTTGACCTCGCGGACGAAGAGGAAGACGAAGGTAATCTCGACGAGGCAGAGGAACTGCGCGAAGCGGCGGAAAACCGGGGCCGTGTTCCCAACAGCGCTGTTGAAACATGGACTGCTGGTGTTGGCACAGCCTTCATCGACGAAGGCGGCAATCTGGGCGTCTCGTTCAGCATCTATGACACCAAATATGGCATTCCGGGCCGTCCCGGCGTTGGCCACCACCATGAAGAGGCAACCGGTACCGGCGAACAAGTCTCCATGGCCGAAGCTGGCGAAGAGGCCGTTACCATCGGCTTGCGCCAATATCGTGCGGATTTGCGCGGTGAGGTCGAAACCGGTGGCGGTTTCCTTGAAAAGCTGACCTTCCGTGCCGGTTATGCCGATTACCAGCATACCGAATTCGAAGGCGACGAGGTCGGCACGATTTTCAAGAGCAACGGCTTCGAAGCCCGTGCCGAGGCTGTGCAAGCCAACCGCAACGGCTGGCGGGGAGCGAGCGGCATCCAATATCTCTCGCGCGATTTCGAGGCGATTGGCGCCGAAGCCTTTGTTCCGCCCAATCGCACGCGCCAATTGGGGCTTTTCACCCTGCAAGAGTTTGACCTTGGCGGCCTGCACCTTGAAGCTGCACTGCGCTATGACCGGGTGAACCAGGAAGCGCAGACGATGGGCATCGATCGCAGTTTCAACAATGTGTCGGCCGCATTGGGGGCGGCCTATCTGCTCGGCGATCTGAAAATCGGGATCAACGCTTCGCGCACCGGACGCGCACCTTCGGTTGAAGAGCTATTCTCGGATGGCCCGCATATCGCAACGCAAGCCTATGAAATCGGTGACCCGGCGCTTAAAAGCGAGAAGGCCTGGAATGCCGAAATCTACGCACGGTATGACAGCACCAATGTCGACGCTACATTGACGGTCTATTCCAACTGGTTCGATGGCTTCATTTATGAAGATGCGACGGGCGCTGAAGAAGATGACCTGCCTGTCTTCCAATATTTCCAGAGCGATGCACGCTTCTGGGGTTTTGAAGCTGATGTTTCCGCGCGTCTTGGCCAATTGGGTGGCTTCGATGTCGTTGTAGATGGCGTTGCCGACTATACCCGCGCCTCGATCTCGAACGGCGGTGGCCCGGTTCCCCGCATCCCGCCGCTCCGCCTGCTCGGCGGGCTCGAGCTGCAAAGCGGCAACCTTGACCTTCGCGGTGAGGTCGAATGGGCCGACGATCAACGGCGCAATGCGGCATTTGAAACCGAAACGGCCGGCTTTACGCTGGTCAATGCCTCGGCAAGCTGGCGGCCTTTCGGACGCGACCGCAACATCACGCTGATCGCCTCGGCAAACAATCTGTTCGATGTAAACGCGCGACGGGCCGCATCCTTCACGAAAGATTATGTGCCGCTATCCGGGCGCGATTTCCGCCTGACAGCACGTTTCAGCTTCTGATTGCGCTTTCACTCATTGAACGTTCAGCTTAGTGTTTGCACACTTGGCTGAACGTCAATCACAAGAGGATAAAAATATGCGCAAATTGATGGCTGCTTCGTTGATCGCCGCGACTCTGCTGCTTTCCGCCTGCAACACCGTAAAAGGTTTGGGACGCGACATCGAATCGGTGGGTGAAGCGGGCGATCAGGCGATCTGATCGGTTTTGGCCGTCAAGCTGCCGAGGTTTCGGCTTCGGCAGACTTTTCACGCCGCTTTTGGGTGAACCAGATCGCGATCAACGCCAGTTCGTAAAGCAGGCATAATGGCACTGCCAGAAGCAGCTGGGATACGACATCGGGCGGCGTCAACACGGCAGCAACGGCGAATGCCGCCACGATAGCATAGCGTCGGCCGGCCTTGAGCTGGTCACGGGTTACTATCCCTGCCCGCTCAAGCAGCATCAGCAGGACCGGCAGCTGGAAGGCAACGCCAAAGCCAAAAATGAAGGTCGTCGCAAAGCTGAGATAGTTGCCCACGCCGGGCAAGGCTTCTTGCGTTACGCCTCCAACCGTTCCTTCAAATCCCAGCAGGAATTTGAGCGCGACCGGCATGGCGCCGAAATAGGCCATGCTCGCACCAAGGGCGAACAGCACCGGCGTCATCATCAAGAATGGCAGGAACGCCTTTTTCTCATTCCGGTACAGCCCGGGCGCCACAAAACGCCAGATTTGCGTCGCAAAAACAGGAAAACTGACCATCAATGCGGCAAACAAGCCAACCTTCACC
>DASUDM010000172.1:0-2058 GCA_036275575.1 Sphingorhabdus sp.
CGAAATCCTTGATGAAGAAGAGTTTGCGCACGGCACCGCGACCAATCAGTTCGGTTATCGCACTGGCAACCTGATTGCGGGCGCAGGCACAATCTATTTTGCCTCGGCCGAGGGGCTGGGGCTAGGCTGGGCAACCGCTTACGGCCTAACCGCATTCTGTATCATTCCGGCGATCATCGGAGCGCTCTGGATTGGGCCGGGGCGCTTCGTCGATAGGTTTGAGCATGTTTCAGGGATGAAGCCCGGCCAGTGGCTGACAGAGGCTGTGGTCAATCCGTTCCGCGAGTTCCTGACGCGTCACGGTGCCTTTATCATCCTCGGCTTTGTATTGGTGTACAAGGTCGGTGATGCAATGGGGCAGGCGATGCTCAGCCCGATGATCGTCGATCTTGGGTTTGCCGATCTGGACTATATTTCCGCCAACAAGCTTTGGGGCTTTGGCGCCCTGATCGTCGGATCGGCCCTCGGCGCGCCATTCATTCTCTGGCTCGGTATGGGAAGGGCACTGCTTATTTCCGGCCTGATGATGATGTTTTCGAACACCATGTTCATGATCCTAGCGGCGACCGGTAACAATTACTGGATGCTGGTTGCGGCCATCGTCACGGAGAATATGACAAGCGGCATCGGCCTGACTGTGTTCACCACCTATCTATCGGGCTTGTCCAGCATCGCCTACACCGCAACGCAGTTTGCACTGCTGTCATCCTTTGCAGGGGTAGGGCGCACCTTCATGGCCGGACCGGCGGGTATCATCGCGGAAAAAGTTGGCTGGGTCGGCTTTTGGGGTTTCACAGTGGTTGCAGCGATACCGGGAATGGTCCTGCTATGGGTGCTGTGGAGAAAGGGCTATGTCGTCCAGAACATTCGCCAGACCGAAGGCGTTGACGAAAAAGCGCTGAAGGAACCGGTGGGTGCGCTGCGCATTACCGGCTTCCTGCTGGTCGTTGTCGGACTGGTGGGATTGCTGTTGTCGCAACCGCTGGAATTGGCGAACAATATCACCGCGATTTTCGCTGCGATATTGGTAGTTGGCGGACTGCTGGCGTGGAAAGGCAAGCCCGCAAAGGCCGCCTAATCCAGTTCCAGCGGATGAGCGAGGTCGGCAAAGGCCGATTGCACCGCCTGCGCCGCCCCCAAAGCGCCCAGACTGTCGGCTGTTCCCAGTACGGTGCGCAACTGCAGGGCAGCGTTGCGGATATCTCGCTCGGAAGAGGATATCGCATCGAGCAAGCGTGCTTCGTCGAGCGTCATGCGCGGGCAGCAACAGCCGGCAATGTTGATCCTGCGTTGTGATGTCCGCACTGTCTCCGCGATGAATGCGCGGAGCATCACCAGCGGCCGCATATAGGACATTCCAAACATGCCGAGCATGGCGTTGGCAGCGTGCGCATCATGCATGCCATGCGCACCCATTCGACGGATGCAATAGAGCAGCAGCCGGCGGTTGTCGTCCACAGGGCAGGCGAAGGGCAGGGCGGCAGATGCGAGAGGCAGGTTGGGTTGCACGGTGAATCTCCTTGTCACCGAGGCAAGTCACCATAAATGCTATTGCAAGTCAATCGCAATAAAGGCGCTAGTCCGGGATTTGCCCATTCGCCCTCAAAACTTCGCCCGCGAGGTAGAGCGAACCGCAGATGAGCACTTGTTTGGGCTGGCCGTCCCTCGCCAGGTAATCGATGCAATCTGCGACAGAGGGTGATGAGCGAGTGTCGCTGATACCCACATCGGTGCGCATCCATGAACACAGGTCTTCGGGCGCATGATGTTCATGACCGGGGATTGGCACCGCTTGAAAGGACGCGATTTTCGACGAAATGGGTTTGAGGAAACCCATCGCATCCTTGTTTTTGAGGAGGCCGCAAATCACGTCGACACTTGCGACCTTGTCGAGCGCTTTGGCCAGCGCATTGCCTGCGTCAGGATTATGTCCGCCATCAAGCCAGACCTCACTGCCAGTTGGCAGCCGATCAACCAATGGCCCCGGCGAGAGCAATTGCATGCGCGCCGGCCACCGGGCGGCTTGCATCGCCTTCGCCATGGCTTCGCGCGGGATCG
>DASUDM010000173.1:0-4855 GCA_036275575.1 Sphingorhabdus sp.
ACCAGATCGGGCAGCGGGGCAGGTGGTGGCGCAGCCTTTTTCGGCGGGGTTGCAGCGGACAGGGTGATCAAGAGCGGCAGCGCCGCAAGGACGAATCGGCGGTTCATGCTGCTAATCTGCCTCGACTTCTTCTCCGGGTGAAGCGTTGACGAAACGGCGCGCCAGTTCAAAATCATGCCCCGCACGCAGGAAGGCGGCAAACTGCTTGCGCCTTTGCTCTTCCGACGCGGGTTCGGTGGCATAAGGCCCTATACGTTTGCGCCGGGCAAAGCGCACAGCCGATTCCCATTTCTGCGCGTCGCTTTCTTCCTGCGCGTCGTGCGCATCATCTTCGGAAATGCCTTTGGCGCGGAGATCCTCTTGCACCCGCCTTTTGCCCAAACCGCGTGCGGAGAGGGTGCGGGCGCGTGCTGCGGCAAAGGCGGCATCATCGATATAGCCAAGGCGCACGAAATCCGCGATCAGTGCGTTGATATCCGGCGTTTTTTCGCTCTCCCATCCGCGCTCACGCAGCTTGCGGCCAAGATAGTCGGATAGCTTCTTCCGGCTGGTGGCATAGCGCCCGACATAGTGCAGCGCGAGGTCGCGCAACTTCACCGGATTCAACGGCTTAGGGGCCTTGTGTCTTTTTGGGGCGTTCACTGCGCCGCATTGTTGCCACAGTCGGGTCGAAATTTGAACTCCAAAGCGCGGGTAAAAGGACAGGCTTAGGGATCGCAAGATTTTAAGGGAAAGCACATGACCGGTCTAACACCTACGCCCTCCAGCGATACGCTGGAGCGCCGGTTTTCAGACTTTGAAACTCTAGGGGAAGCGCTCGATTATGCAGCGCAGGGGGCACGCGGCCTCAATTTCCATGATATGCGTGGCGAACTGGCACGGCCTTATCCGTTCAGCGAGATGCGCACCGATGCGCTCGATGTTGCCTATCGCCTGATCAGCCATGGCGTCAAAAAGGAAGACCGGATCGCGATCATCGCTGAAACCGGCCCTGAATTTGCCGCGCTGTTTTTTGGCTGTGTCTATGCTGGCGCTTGGCCGGTACCACTGCCGCTGCCGACCAGCTTTGGCGGCAAGGAAAGCTATATCGACCAGATCATGGTTCAACTGAAAAGCAGCGATCCCTCGATCCTGTTCTTCCCACCCGAACTTTCGGAAATGGCTGGCGAAGCGGCGAAGCGCTGCAATGTCGAAGGTATCGACTGGGCCGAATTCAACGATCGTATCGCGCTCAAGACCGATCTGCCGCAAGCGACCACTGACGAAATCTGCTACCTGCAATATTCGAGCGGTTCGACCCGCTTTCCGCATGGTGTCGCGGTGACGCACAAGGCGTTGCTCAACAACCTTTCGGCGCACAGCCACGGGATGCGGCTTGAGCCAACCGATCGCTGCGTCTCCTGGTTGCCCTGGTACCATGATATGGGATTGGTGGGCTGCTTCCTCTCGGTCGTCGCCAACCAGGTATCGACCGATTATATGAAGACCGAGGATTTCGCCCGTCGTCCGCTGGCGTGGCTCGACATGATCAGCCGCGCCGAGGGTACGGTGATCAGCTATTCGCCGACCTTTGGTTATGATATCTGCGCCCGCCGCATTTCGAGCCAAAGCCAGGTATCCGAGCGTTTCAAGTTCGACCATTGGCGACTCGCCGGCAACGGTGCCGACATGATCCGCCCCGATGTGATGCAGGCTTTTGTCGATGCCTTTGGCGATGCGGGCTTCAAGGCCAGTTCGTTCCTGCCCAGCTATGGCTTGGCCGAAGCGACGCTGGCGGTTTCGATCATGCCCCCGGGTGAGGGTATCCAGGTCGAACTGGTCGAGGAAAGCGAACTCACCGGCGTGCCCGGATCGCCCGACCGCCCCACGCGCTATCGCGCCATCGTCAATTGCGGCAAGGCCGTGAAGGACATGGCAATCGAGGTGCGCGACGAGAATGGCAATATCCTGCCCGATCGCGTCATCGGCAAGGTGTGGTGCACCGGCCCGTCGCTGATGGTCGGCTATTTCCGCGATCCGGAATCGACCGAAGCCTGCATGGCTAATGGCTGGCTCGATACCGGCGACATGGGGTATATGTCCAATGGTTACATATATATAGTCGGCCGCGCCAAGGACATGATCATCATCAATGGCAAGAATTACTGGCCGCAGGATATCGAATGGGCGGTTGAGCAATTGCCCGGCTTCAAGGCGGGCGACATCGCCGCTTTTGCGGTCACCAATGGCGGCGAAGAAACCCCTGCCGTGCTCGTTCAGTGCCGCACTTCGGACGAAGCCGAGCGCGCCAAATTGCGCGAGCAGATCAAGGACAAGGTCCGTTCGGTCACCGGTATGAATTGCGTTGTCGAACTGGTCCCGCCGCGCACCTTGCCGCGCACCAGCTCGGGCAAGCTCAGCCGGGCCAAGGCGCGCAACCTGTACCTTTCGGGCGAGATCCAGCCTTACGCCATCGCCGCCTGAGGCAGGAACGCGCTTTTTGAACGGCTAACCGGGATGCTTACTTTTCGGTAAGTTTCTGCTGTTATGCCGGGGGCGTGACTAAGCAAGATTCCAGAACCGATCTGCCCCGCGACATCTCCGCCATGGCGCTTTTGGGCTTTGCCTCTCCCGGCGGAATGGAGGCTGTGCAGCTGGAGGAAATCCAGGCGCGCTCAATCCGCGATCGGGGCGTGTTGCACGTTGGTGCAAACCTGTTTTGCGTGCTCATGGTGTTCGCGATCAGTTTCGGATCGGCGCCGTTCTGGGCGGTCAGTAGCTGGGTTGGCCTGTTGGTCGGCTTTAATGTCGTCTGGTTTACAACGCTGCGTAGCAAGGAGATTTCGGAAAATCGCCGTGCCACCCGCCGCGAATTCATCGATATGGGCAGGGATTCGGCGATCAGCGGCGTACTATGGGGTTCCGCCCTACCGTTTCTTGGATATTTTGGTGCCATGCCGCAATGGCTGGGTATCTGGTCGGTCACGCTGGCGATGATGGTTTACGCATCGATGATAACGCCCAGCCTGCCGATCGCAGCAACGGCGTTTATCTCGCTGGCATCACTGGGCGGCTTTATCGGTTGGGTTTTGCATGGCGAATATTATCTCGCACTTGCGAACGCCGCGCTTGGAACGCTGATGATTTTCGGCGTATTTCGCAGCGCAAAGGCGCAGGTCCTTTATGAACTTGCCAGTAATGTGCTCCACGAAAAATCCGAAACAGTCAGCCTGTTGCTGCGCGAATTTGAGGATAGCGGGGCCGATTGGCTGTGGCAGACCGATACGACGCGCTGTGTAACGCATACCAGCCCCCGTTTCGCTTACGCGCTGGAATCTGACCCGAAATCGATCGAGGGGCAGCCGCTGCTCAAACTGATTGCGGGCGATGCCTGGGAAACAGGCCGCTATCCGCCGGAATTGCACGAGCTTGCCGAGCGCTTGAAAAAGCGTGAAGCCTTTTCCAACCTGATCGTTCCGGTCACCATCAAGGGCGTGCGCCGCTGGTGGGAACTGTCAGCGTCACCCCGCCAATCGGAAAGCGGTGCTTTCCTGGGCTTCCGCGGTGTCGGTTCGGATTGTACCGAACAGCGCGAATCTGCGGAAAAAATCTCGCACCTCGCACGATTTGATACGCTCACCGGCCTGCCGAACCGTTTGCAATTGACCGAGGCACTTGGTCAGGCGCTGGCCGATGCCGACCAATGGCGTCGCCGTTGCGGTTTCATGATGATCGATCTTGACCGGTTCAAGGCCGTAAATGATACGCTTGGTCACCCGGTTGGCGATCGCCTGCTGGCGCAAGTTGCCAAGCGGTTGAAGATGATCATGTCGGAAAACGAATTGTGCGGCCGCTTGGGCGGTGACGAGTTTGCTGTCGTGCTCAAGGATGCGTCGGATGCGAATTATGTCGCAGCGGTTGCGCGGAAGATCATCGAAACCTTGTCCAAACCTTATGAGGTGGATCAGAATACGCTCTATATCGGAGCCAGCGTCGGCAGCGCAGTGGGGCCGATGGATGGACGCACCGTCGAATTGCTGATGCGCAGCGCCGATCTTGCGCTGTATCGGTCGAAGGAAGATGGCGGCAACGTCCACCATAGCTACCAGCACAAGCTGCACGCGAATGCCGAGGAACGTCGCGTTCTCGAATTCGAACTGCGCAATGCGCTGGAAGGCAACCAGTTCCATCTCGAATACCAACCCGTGGTTGAAGCACAGGGTGAGCATGGCATCACCGGCTTTGAAGCGCTGCTGCGCTGGAACAATCCGAAGTTCGGCATGGTTTCACCGGCCAAGTTCATCCCTGTCGCCGAAGATGCCCGGCTGATCGTACCGATCGGCAATTGGGTGCTTCGCCAGGCTTGCGCCGATGCGATGAAATGGCCTGACAGCGTCAAAGTGGCGGTCAACGTCTCGGTCGACCAGCTAACCAGCCAGGGCTTTGTTGAATCGGTGGTGCAAGCATTGCACGATACCGGCCTTCCTGCATGGCGGCTCGAACTCGAAGTGACCGAAAGCATTTTCGTGCGCGATGGCGGACTTGCCGTGCAGGTGCTCGATCGCCTGCGCAAAATGGGAATCAAGCTTTCGCTCGACGATTTCGGCACCGGTTATTCGTCGCTTGGCTATCTCAGCAACATCCGGTTCGACACGATCAAAGTCGACCGCAGCTTTGTAACCGGCGCCTCAAAAGGCAAGGCGGAATGCATTGCCATCATCCGCGCGGTTGTTGCCATGGCCGATGCCCTCGATATCGCCACAACGGCGGAAGGCGTGGAGAATGAAACCGAACTGGCGATGATCCAGCAATTCGGTTGCGACAAGATACAGGGCTATTATTTCGGCCGCCCGATGGCCTTCCTTGATGCCTGTGC
>DASUDM010000174.1:0-3511 GCA_036275575.1 Sphingorhabdus sp.
CCTATCCGATCCGGCGTGAAATTCGCACAATGATGTATGCGGCGCTCGCCGCCTGACTAACTGGAGACAGTATATGCAATCCGTAACCACCTCGCAGGACGGTGAAATCCTCGTCCTTTCGGTCAACAATCCCCCGGTCAACGCATTGAGCTGGCATGTGCGTCAGGGCATTTCAGACGGCATCGAACAAGGGCTGAAGGACGACAGCGTAAAGGCCATCGTCATCCGCTGCGAAGGGCAGACCTTCATCGCCGGTGCCGACATCACCGAATTTGGCAAGCCGCCGCAAGGCCCGGATTTCAATGCCGTGCTGAACACCATCGAAACCGCGACCAAGCCGGTCATTGCCGCGATCCACGGCACTGCGCTTGGCGGTGGTCTCGAAACCACCCTCGTATGCCATTATCGCATCGCGGTTCCCTCGGCGAAGTTGGGTGTGCCCGAAGTGAAATTGGGCCTGCTCCCCGGCGCCGGCGGCACACAGCGCTTGCCGCGCCTGGTTGGTATCGAACAGGCTGCCGTGATGACCTCGCTGGGCGAACCGATCTCTGCACAAAAGGCACTCGATACCGGCCTCATCGACAAGCTGGCGGGTGAAGACAGCCTGGCCGCTGATGCCGTCGCTTTTGCCCGCGAATGCGTTGCGAAGGGCCCGCGCCATACCCGCGACCTGCCGGTCAAGGGTGACACGGCCATCATCGCCAAGCTGGAAGCGGAAAATGCGCGCAAGTGGAAAGGCTTTGATGCGCCTTATGCGAACCTGCGCTGCGTCGCCGCTGCCGCTGAAAACCCGAACATCGAAGACGGCCTGAAATTCGAACGCGCCGAATTTGTGAAATTGATGTCAGGCAGCCAGTCTGCAGCGCAACGGCATATGTTCTTTGCCGAACGCCAGGCAGCCAAGATTGATGGCCTGCCCAAGGATACCCAGCTGCGCGACATCAAGAAGGTCGGTGTGATCGGCGCGGGCACCATGGGTGGCGGCATCACGATGAACTTCCTGCAAAAGGGCATCCCCGTCACCATCGTTGAAATGGTACAGGAAAACCTTGATCGCGGCGTCGGTGTGATCCGCAAAAATTACGAGGCCTCGGCTGCCAAGGGGCGGTACACCAGCGAGCAGGTTGAAAAGATGATGGGTCTGCTGACGCCGTCGCTCAACCTTGAAGACCTGGCGAATTGCGATCTCGTCATCGAGGCAGTCTATGAAAGCATGGACGTCAAGAAAGAGGTCTTTGGAAAGCTCGACACAATCTGCAAGCAAGGTGCGATCCTTGCGTCGAACACCAGCTATCTCGATGTGAACGAGATCGCTGCGTCGACCTCGCGTCCGCAGGACGTGCTCGGCATGCACTTCTTCTCGCCTGCCAATGTGATGAAGCTGCTTGAGGTGGTGCGCGGTGACAAGACCGCTGACGATGTGCTGGCCACCGCGATGGCGATCGGCAAGAAGATCGGCAAGATCGCTGTGGTTGCAGGCGTTTGCCATGGCTTCATCGGTAACCGCATGCTCAGCCAGCGCCAGATACCGGCCAATGCCTTGCTGATGGAAGGTGCGTCGCCCGAACAGATCGACAATGTGTTCACCGATTTCGGTTTCCCGATGGGGCCGTTCCAGATGGCGGACTTGGCGGGGATGGACATTGGCTGGCACCGCGATACCTCGCTTGAGCCGACCAATGTACGTGAAGCCATGTGCCTCGCCGGTCGTTTCGGGCAAAAGAACGGCAAGGGCTTTTATGACTATGACGAGAAGCGCAACCGCACGCCCAGCCCGGAAGCACTCGCCATCATCGAGGATTTCCGCAGTCGTTCGAACATGCAAAAGCGTGAAATTAGCGATCAGGAAATCATCGAGCGCTGCCTCTATCCGATGGTCAACGAAGGCTATCTGATCCTTGAAGAAGGCAAGGCACAGCGCGCATCCGACATCGATGTCGTCTGGATCTATGGCTATGGCTGGCCCGTCTATCGTGGTGGCCCGATGTTCTGGGGTGACCTTGAAGGCGCCAAGAAGATCGTCGAATCGCTTGAACGCCAAGGCGTTAAAGTTGCTGAATCGTTGAAGGCAAAAGCTGCCTGATCTTGGGCCGTCGCCGGTGAGTTGAGGCTTGCCGGCGACGGGCCGAATATGAACAACGGTTCATCTTGCGACTCCTGCGAGTCGCCGACTAGATATTGTGGTGATACCCCGGCACAGCCATCAAGCTGACACAAGATAAAGATCTGGGGTCGCTTTCCATGTTCCGCAAGAAAATTGTCGCCACACTTGGCGCACTTGCCCTTCTAATACCTGCGCAGGCCATGGCGCTCCAATGCGCTCCCTTTGCGCGTCAGGTTTCGGGTGTCGATATTTTCGGTAATGCAAAGACCTGGTGGTATCAGGCCGAAGGCCGCTATGAGCGTGGAACCGAGCCCAAGCTGGGCGCTGTGATGACGTTTAAGCCGACGCGTTCGATGCCCATGGGCCATGTCGGCATGGTCAGCAAAATCGTCTCCGATCGCGAGGTCCTGATCGATCACTCCAACTGGTCGACCATCAATGGTCGTCGCGGCCATATTGAGCGTGGCGCACGTGTGGTTGACGTATCGGCGGCTGGCGACTGGAGCGAAGTGCGCGTGTGGTATGCGCCGCTCAAAGACCTCGGTACTTCGACCTACCCGCTTTACGGTTTCATCTATGGTGATGGCGAAGGCGAACTCGACGCCTGATCAGGCCTCAAGTGGTTTGGGTTCGTCATTCAGCGCCTTGCGACCCCAAATAATTAGGTAAAGCAGCGCGGCGCTCATCAGGATGAAGGTCGCTGGTTCCCACCAGTTGAACAATGCGACACCGATTGCCGGTGTGAAAATATAAGCCGATCCGTTGATTGAAGCGATCTTGCCGGCTACGTCGCCTTGCTCAAAACGCTTGACCGCGAGCGACGCGCCAGCGTTGAAACCCGGGCGGTACAATCCAAAGCCCAGAGATGCGAGCGCGAAGCCCAGCGTGATGCCGTAAAAGTCGAAACTAACACCGACCAGCACGATACCCAAAAGGGCGAGGAATGAGCCCCACAACACCGATGCGCGCGGCCCGATCGACAGGATTGGTATCAAACCCCATTGCGCGAGCAGCGTCGCCATCGCGCCCACAAACATGACCGAACCGGTGGCCTCGACCGTCTCTTTGGGAAGATCGTGCAGGCCCAGCCGATCGCGGATCAGGAAGCCGACGACGCCGAGCATGATTGCTTGGGCGTGCCCGCCGATCAGGCCTGCCATCAACCAGCTTGCAAAACGCTCGTCCCGCCAGGGCAGGCGCACTTCTTCGCGCGGAAGGGCGTTGTCTTCTTCAACACCTTCCTCGACTTCGGGCCGGTTTACAGAGGCATCCGACGGATAGGATGTCACCACGCCGCGCGCCGCGAAGCGGGGCGTGTCGTTGGGCAGGCGGAGCTTGAGGGCGATCAGCACCAGCACGCCAAAGCTTGCAAAAACCACCAGTGGCCCGGCGAGACCGAACGGTTCA
>DASUDM010000175.1:0-5875 GCA_036275575.1 Sphingorhabdus sp.
CTGACCGGCGTCGTGCTCACGCGTATGGATGGCGATGCGCGTGGTGGTGCTGCACTTTCGATGCGGGCCGTTACAGGAAAGCCGATCAAATTTGCCGGCGTTGGCGAAAAGATGGATGCCATCGAGGCATTCCACCCGGAACGTGTTGCGGGTCGTATCCTCGGCATGGGCGACGTTGTTGGCCTCGTTGAACGCGCGGCACAGGTTGTCGATCAGGAAGAATCCGAAAAGCTTGCTGCCAAGATGGCGAAGGGCCAATTCGACCTCAACGATCTGCGCGCGCAATTGCGCCAGATGACCAAAATGGGTGGCTTGGGCGCGCTGGCGGGCATGATGCCGGGCATGAAAAAGGCCAAGGCAGCGATGCAGGCTGGTGGCATGGATGACAAAATCCTTGTCCGCATGGATGCCATCATCGGGTCAATGACCCCGAAAGAGCGTGAAAAACCAGCATTGCTGAATGCGAAACGCAAAATCCGCGTAGCAAATGGTTCGGGCACCACGGTGCAAGACGTCAACCGCCTCCTGAAAATGCATCAGGAGATGGAAAGCGCGATGAAGCGCATCAAGAAAATGGGAGGGCTCAAAGGGCTTGCCGCGCTGTTCGGCAAATCGGGCGGCGATCTGGGGGCAACGATGGAGGGCATGCACGGGCTCCCCCCAGGTTCGATGCCCAAGGGAATGGGTGGCCTACCGGGAATGCCCGGAGGAGGAGCAGGGGGGCTGCCCCCTGATATCGCCCGTCTTTTGAGCAAGAAGAAATAGGTTTTCACAATAATTCAAAGAATTGAATCAGAAAGGTAAAGGTAAATATCATGGCATTGGCAATGCGTTTGTCGCGTGGCGGTTCGAAGAAGCGCCCCTATTACAAAATCGTCGTCGCTGACTCGCGTGCTCCGCGCGACGGCAAGTTCATCGAGCGTATCGGCAGCTACAATCCGCAGCTCGCCAAGGACGACGCGAACCGCATCATCCTCGATGCTGACCGTGCGAAGCATTGGCTCGCTGCTGGCGCGCAGCCTTCGGACCGCGTCGCTCGTTTCCTCGATGCCGCGGGTGTCAAGGAACGCAAGGCTTCGGTAAACCCGAAGAAGGGCGAGCCCGGCCAGAAGGCGAAGGATCGTGCGGAAGACAAGGCTGCGAAGCTGGCTGAGGCTGAAGAGGCTGCTGCAGCCGCGGCTGCGGCCCCGGAAGTTGAAGAAGCGGTCGCTGAAGAAGCCGCTCCGGCTGAAGAAGTTGCTGCTGAAGCGCCTGCTGCTGAAGAAGCTGCCGCTGAAGAAGCTCCCGCAGCTGAAGAAGCCAGCGAAGAAAAGGCTGAGGGTTGATCCTTGGCTGAAAAGACCGTCACGCTTGCGGCCGTTGCCGGTGCGCATGGCGTGACGGGCGAAGTCCGGTTGAAGCTGTTCACCGAAAGCGTGGACAGCCTCAAACGGCACAAAAGCTATAATGGCGGCGCACTGACCTTGAAGTCGGTGCGTGCGCACAAGGGCGGAGCAATCGCCCGTTTTGTCGAAATTAACGATCGCAATGCTGCGGAGGCACTTCGCAGCACATTATTGACCGTGTTGCGCTCAGAACTGCCGGCATTGGCCGACGGCGAATATTATCATAGCGATTTGATCGGACTGCGCTGCGTCTCTACCGAAGGCGAAGATCTAGGTATCTGCGTTTCAGTCGAAAATTTCGGCGCTGGCGATATTCTCGAAATCGAAAAACCGGATGGCAAACGGTTCATGGTGCCAATGAATGCGCAGGCTGTTCCCGAATGGGGCGAACGGATCGTCGTTGAGGCGGTTTTCGTCCAATGACCTTTCACACGCAAATTTTGACCCTTTATCCGGAGATGTTTCCTGG
Source organism: Sphingorhabdus sp. (assembly GCA_036275575.1). Taxonomy (GTDB): domain Bacteria; phylum Pseudomonadota; class Alphaproteobacteria; order Sphingomonadales; family Sphingomonadaceae; genus Sphingorhabdus_B. The sequence goes on from DASUDM010000175.1 coordinate 1,855, forward strand.
CCCCTTGGGCGTGTCCCTGGCTGGCCGAGCATTGGCCGAAAAGAAATGGACCTGTTCACCTATCCAACTGCGCGACTTTGCGACCGACAAGCATCGCACCGTTGACGATACGCCCGCCGGTGGTGGGGCGGGGATGGTGCTCAAGGTTGACGTCATGGCGGCAGCGGTTGACCATGCTATTGAAAAAGAACCTGATTTGCCAATCGTGGCGATGACTCCGCGCGGAAAACCAATCACGCAGGACCGCATTCGCGAATTGGCGAATGGACCCGGAGTGACCATCCTTTGCGGACGATTTGAAGGCTTCGACGAGCGGCTTTTCGATGCCCGACCGCAAATCGAACAGATTAGCATGGGCGATATCATCCTTTCCGGCGGGGAAATGGGCGCTTTGATGCTATTAGACGCTTGCATTCGGCTGCTTCCCGGCGTAATGGGCGCGCCCGATAGCGGGGTCGAAGAGTCCTTTGAACAAGGGCTGCTCGAATATCCGCACTACACCCGACCTGCTGAGTGGGAAGGGCGCACGATCCCTGAAGTGCTGCGATCGGGGGATCATGCGAAGATCAAAGCCTGGCGGAAACAACAGGCCGAGACAGATACACGGCTACGCAGGCCAGACCTTTGGGAGCGTTACAAGAACGCTCGGGACTGACCTGCCTCTGGTGTGCAGTATGAAGAAGGAAGAAGACAGGCCATGAACCTGATCCAGACACTTGAGCAAGAGGCGATTGCCGAACTTGCCACCAAGAAGAACATCCCGGAATTCCGGGCCGGTGACACCCTGCGCGTTGGCGTGAAGGTGATCGAAGGTGATCGTACCCGTATCCAGAACTATGAAGGCGTGTGCATCGCACGTTCGAACAAGGGCATGGGATCGAATTTCACCGTCCGCAAGATTTCGTTCGGCGAAGGCGTAGAGCGCGTATTCCCGCTTTACAGCCCCAATGTCGAAAGCATCGAAGTTGTCCGTCGCGGCGCCGTCCGTCGTGCGAAGCTGTACTATCTGCGTGGCCGCACCGGCAAGAAGGCACGTATCGCCGAGCGCCGCGTCAACACTATTACCACCAAACAGGAGGCCGAAGGCTGATCCCGTCTGGTTGCGTTTAACCAAGATACCGAAAGGGCCGGGATCCGCTAAAGGGACCCGGCCTTTTTTCTTGTCCCGATAGCAAGTTCGAATACGAGGAAGTCAAAATGGGTTATCGAGTTGTAGTTGCGGGCGCCACGGGCAATGTCGGGCGTGAAATGTTGAATATCCTGGCGGAACGCGAGTTTCCGGCAGACGAGATCGCGGCCGTCGCATCGTCGCGTTCGGCAGGTGAAGTCATCGAATATGGCGAAACCGGCAAAACGCTCAAAATCCAGAATATCGAGCATTTCGACCCCGCAGGTTGGGATATTGCCCTGTTCGCCATCGGCTCGGAAGCAACCAAGGTTTTCGCGCCGAAATTTGCTGCTGCCGGCTGCACCGTGATCGACAACAGCTCGCTCTATCGCATGGATCCGGATGTTCCGCTGATCGTTCCCGAGGTGAACCCAGACGCGATTGATGGTTACAAGGCGCGTAATATTATCGCCAACCCGAACTGCTCGACCGCGCAGATGGTGGTTGCTCTGAAGCCGCTCCACGACGCTGCGAAGATCAAGCGCGTGGTCGTGGCGACCTACCAATCGGTTTCCGGCGCTGGCAAAGCAGGTATGGACGAGCTGTTCGAGCAATCGCGCGCGATATTCGTGGGTGACCAGACCGAGCCGCAAAAGTTCACCAAGCAGATTGCATTCAACGTCATTCCGCACATCGACAAATTCCTGGAGGATGGCTCGACCAAGGAAGAGTGGAAAATGGTTGCCGAGACCAAGAAGATTCTCGATCCCAAGGTGAAGGTCACTGCAACCTGCGTACGCGTACCCGTATTTGTCGGCCACTCGGAAGCGATCAACATTGAGTTTGAAAACGAGTTGTCAGCGGAAGAAGCGCAAAACATCCTGCGCGAAGCACCAGGCGTCATGCTGGTCGATAAGCGAGAGGATGGCGGTTATGTGACCCCGGTGGAATGCGTTGGCGATTACGCCACATTCGTAAGCCGCGTTCGCGACGACTCGACCGTCGATAACGGCCTCAATCTTTGGTGCGTGTCGGATAACCTCCGCAAGGGCGCTGCGCTCAACGCCGTTCAGATTGCAGAGCTATTGGGACGGCGCCACTTGAAGAAGGGCTGAAGCAAATTAGGGCGATTGGCGGTGGATAACCGTCAATCGTTCATTTGGGTTGTATCATCGTCGCCGCTCTAACGTCAGCTATCGCTAGATAGAAGTCAAAGGCGAGAATTAACTCACGCGTTCTCGCGTCGATGTGTTTGAGTTTGCCGAGTTTTGAACGCATTGGCCGGAAGTCAACAAGTGTAATCGGCCCTTTTTTCTCGATTGCCATCAGTGCGGGTGCTTTAGCCGCCATTGCTTCACATGGCTCCGCCTTGTTACTCTGGGGAGAGCGCGCGAGCCCGCCAAAGCAATCAGCCAAAATGTTGACCACGCCAATGTTTTCCGCATGCCCCCATTCAGCAACGAAGTTTCCAAATGCGGGCAAATTTGTGTCGTTGAAACCTCGCATGGCATGATTGCCACCTAGTTTCACCAAAACACGCGGATCGCGGCCCAGTTTCGCTTTCGCCGAACGATAAGCGGCGACGAAATTAGATTTCATATAGTTTTCGCGTTTAAGATTCGCTTCATAGAAACTGCCTGTGCCGCGCGTATAGGGCGCATAAATGGCGCTGGTTGTGCGCAGCGAAGTCACAATTTCGTCCACGATTGCATTGCCCGCAAAGGCAACCGCCAACGCGTCAATGGCAGGATCGTCGATCGATCCGACCATCATCGGATCTCTTCTTTGGGCCGCCGCAAAGCTCTCGACAGCTTTTTTTTGCGCAAATGATTTTGCTTCGCGTTGCAATAGTGGAAGCAGCGAAGCGCCGGAGCCAACAAACTCTTGATCAAGCCCCCACAGTGGTTCGATTTTATTCGTTGAACGCAACGCCATCTTTTCCGTAGCTACGGATTCTTCCGCAAAGAACAAAAATGGTAATGCGAAGCCATTGCCACTCCGCGCCTGCCAGGCTTCGAGCCTGCTAGTGCCTTGTTTTATTAACTCGCTCGCAAATCGGGTGGACCAAGGGCCCACTTCGATTGCCAACGCATCGGATTTGAGGGAGTTATGTAGCTGGTTCGCGAGCGCAGGGATATCCGCGGTTGCGTGCTGCTCGCCCAATATAACGATCCCAGCATTCTGGCTCTCAGCGATCAGGTGATCCCAGCCAACGCCGTAATAGTCACCGTCAGCACCTACATTTATGGCAAAAGCGTTAGCGTTGAGCGCTGCAACTGTTTGGTCATCAGCAGTAGCAGATTCACTTTGCTGTTCGTCAGTCACCGCTTGCAATGCCGAGTTTGGGATCGCAACTGCGAGCAAGACAGCTCGGAATACGATATTGCTAATGGACATAGCACCTCCTCTGCTTTTCTGTATTACTACAATAACACAGTTTTGCAAGTGACAGCTTGGCAGTGGGTTAGCGGGTGCTATAAACAGCGAATGACACTTCAGGCCGACCTCTTTTTCTCGTTTCGATCTCCCTATAGCTACCTCGCCATTGGCCGCTATCGGTCAATGATGGAGGAATGGGATGTCGATATTGCATTGCGACCCGTTTATCCGCTCGCGGTCCGTGAGCCTGACTTTTTTGAGCGCAACCATCCCAATTGGCTACGCTATACTTTTACGGATATGTTCCGTGTCGCCCAGTTCCACGGGATCCCGTTTGGACCACCACGGCCTGACCCGATCGTCCAAAATGTGATGACCCGGCAGATCGCCGAAGACCAGCCCTATATCTATCGCATGACCCGTTTGGGGCAGGCGGCTGCGAGGCGCGGCAAAGGGCTGGCGTTCGCACACGAAGCGTCATCTTTGATTTGGGGTGGCGCGGAGAATTGGCATGAAGGCGAGCATCTCGCCAAT
>DASUDM010000176.1:0-10980 GCA_036275575.1 Sphingorhabdus sp.
GCTCTGCTTCGACGGCGACGCAGCGGGCCAAAAAGCAGCTGTCCGTGCGGCACAGCGCGCGCTTGGCGGGTTGAAACCGGGCCATAGCCTCGAATTCGTCACTTTGCCCGAGGGCCACGACCCGGACGATCTCGTCCGAAGCGCAGGGCCCAGGGCATTTGCAGAACTGCTCGAAACATCTGAGCCTTTGGTTGAAAAGCTTTGGAAGACCGAACTTGCGGCAGGGCCTGTGGCAACGCCCGAAGATCGCGCGGGTTTCAAACAGCGCCTTGGCATCCACATTGCCAATATCGCGGATGCCGAGATCCGAAGGCACTATGCCGATGCATTTCGGGAGCGTTTCAATGCCCTGTTCAGCCGACCAGCCCAGCCTTATCGTCCCGCGCCGCAACGAAAAGGGCCCTGGCGGCCGAACTCGCCACCGCCTGCGACGCACGAAGCCAAAACAATAGGCAGTCAAGGGACAGACATATTGGTCCGCGGTGTTCTCGCAGCGCTGCTGCGCGACCCATCGCAAATCATTCGCCATCAGGAGGCGCTGGCCGGATTTGTCCCTCGCGATCCGGGCCATGCACGGCTGCTGTCAGCCATGCTCGATTCGGCGCTTTTGAACAGCGGCAAAGAAACACTTGATAGTGGCGCCTTCCTTACCATATTAGGGGATGATCTGTATAATATGGCTCAAGCCTTGTTGCAGGGCGACGGAACAGCATTCGGCTTCAACCGTTTATCAGGCGACAAGGAACTGGCTGGGGCACAAGCCTTCAGGCAGCTGGATGAAGCAATCCGGTTGATGAAGCAGCGGCCCGAGTTGGAAGCAGCACTGCAAAGGGCGACCGAATTGGCGAGTAGCGATCTCAACGAAGCCAATTATGCCGAGCAACAGCGGCTGCGACAGGAAAAACAGGAATTTGACATGCGTCTGGCTGCGCTATTGCAGCGCGAAGACGTTTTGTAACAGCGACGGGGAAACAAAAACTTGGCTACGCAACCCGAAATGGAAGATGGCGCAGGCGGCGATGCACCGCTGATCGATCTCAACGATGCGCAGGTGAAGAAGCTGCTCGCGAAGGCGAAGCGGCGCGGCTACCTGACCTATGATGAATTGAACGAAGCCCTTCCGCAGGATCAGATGTCGTCCGAGCAGATTGAGGACATCATGTCTGCAATCAACGACATGGGCGTGCAGATCGTCGAGAGCGACGAAGCCGGAGAAGACGGCGAAGAGCGCGATGATGATGACGGCGAAACCGTTGATCACATTTCCGAAAACGACCCCCGTTCACTGACTTCGACAGTCAAGAAAACCGGAACCGGTGATCGCACCGACGATCCGGTGCGCATGTATCTGCGCGAAATGGGCGCCGTCGAGCTGCTGAGCCGCGAAGGTGAAATCGCGATTGCCAAGCGTATCGAAGCTGGCCGCGACACCATGATCCTTGGCCTGTGCGAAAGTCCGATCACTTTCCATGCAATCATCGAATGGTCGAATGCGCTGAACAATGGCGAAATGCAGCTGCGCGAGATCCTCGATCTCGACGCGATGCTTTCGAAAGAGCCAGCGCCCGAAAGCCTCTCTGAAGATGGCGAAGACGATGATGATGGCGAAATCAGCGAAGCTACCGCCGGCCCCTCTTACAAGGAAGAAGAGGATATCGAGGAAGAAGCCAGCGCTGATGAAGACGAAGACGATCTGACCGAACGTCGCGCCCGTCCTGTCGAAGAGGAAGAGGAGGACAACACCCTTAGCCTCGCTCAGATGGAAGAGGCGTTGAAGCCTGCTGCGCTGGAACGCTTTGCGACTATCACGAGCCTGTTCAAGCAGTTCTCGAAGATCCAGAATGAGCGCATGGTGGCAATGTCTTCCAGCGGCGAATTCCCCAAGGCTTCGGAAAATAAATATCAGAAGCTTCGTGAAGACCTGACGGCGGAAGTCGAAAGCGTGCAGTTCCACGCAAACAAGATCGAATATCTTGTTGACCAGCTGTATTCGTTCAACCGTCGCCTGACCGCGCTTGGCGGCCAGATGCTGCGCCTTGCCGAGCGCCATAAAGTTCCGCGCAAGGATTTCCTCGACCGCTATATGGGCCATGAGCTTGACGAGGGATGGCTCGAAAGCGTTGCCGGTCTCGACAAGAAATGGGCCAAGTTCGCGGAAAACGAAGTCGATGCCGTTGAGCGTATCCGTGGGGAGATTGCCGATATCGCCGCCAACACCGGCATGAGCCTCAATGAATTCCGCCGCATCGTGAACATGGTGCAAAAGGGCGAACGCGAGGCACGTATCGCAAAGAAGGAAATGGTTGAAGCCAACCTTCGCCTCGTGATTTCGATCGCAAAGAAGTACACCAATCGCGGCTTGCAGTTTCTCGACCTCATCCAGGAAGGGAATATCGGGCTGATGAAGGCGGTCGACAAATTCGAATATCGCCGTGGCTATAAGTTCAGCACCTATGCAACCTGGTGGATCCGGCAGGCGATTACCCGCTCGATCGCTGACCAGGCGCGCACCATCCGTATTCCGGTGCACATGATCGAAACGATCAACAAGCTGGTCCGCTGCAGCCGTCAGTTCCTGCACGAACAGGGACGCGAGCCGACGCCGGAAGAAATGGCCGAGCGCCTTTCGATGCCGCTCGAAAAGGTTCGCAAGGTGATGAAGATCGCCAAGGAACCGATCTCTCTCGAGACGCCAATCGGCGATGAGGAAGATTCGCACCTGGGTGACTTCATCGAAGACAAGAATGCTATCATTCCGGTCGATGCCGCAATCCAGGCCAACCTCAAGGAAACGGTCACCCGCGTGCTTGCCAGCCTGACACCGCGTGAAGAACGCGTGTTGCGTATGCGTTTCGGCATCGGGATGAACACCGACCACACGCTCGAAGAGGTCGGCCAGCAATTCTCGGTCACACGTGAACGTATCCGTCAGATTGAGGCTAAAGCATTGCGGAAGCTCAAGCATCCATCGCGTTCGCGAAAAATGCGGTCTTTCCTCGACCAGTAGGGCTAACGCGCCAGTTCGATACCGAGCTGGCGTAAACCTCCCGTTTAGGTTTTGTTGATATTTCCGGGATGTAGCGCTGCCTGGTGCGGTTAGCGACAATCCGGAGTGCGTAATGGGACTGACAGCCAGTAAAGAACTGGGTTTCGGGCAGCAATTCGTTGCCAGCGCGACCGAGCATGGTTGTCGCCCGGTGATTGAGCCTTTGATCAGCTTTCTTGATAAAAGTGGATTTGCGCCCGAATTGCGCTCGCAGGTAAAGATATCCCGACCTGCTTTGCTGGCGGATATCGGCCATTTCATGAATATCTGCTTCGGACGCCATCCGGGGATAATTGATCATGCCGGTTTGAAAATCGTCGACCAGGAAGCGCGCGGCTGGCTTACGCAAGCGATTGATGCCTTTGCTCTAGAGCGGAGTTTCCTCAACCGGCTAACCATTGCGGCTGGCCCGGTTCACCGCCAAATCGGCCAAGACCGTGTCAACACGCTTATCGAAACCCAGAGTCGCAGCATGGAAATGCTTGCAACTTCAGACCGAAATGGTTGCTCCGCCGGCGCCGCCATGGCCTTTGCTCTCGACTGGCAACAATGCAGGCCATTGCTAGATCGCGCCGCGATGATTTTGGGTATGGAGGCGCCAAACTGCCTTTTGCCTTCTGTCGCAACAACTGCAGAACTGGCGCAAACACTCGCACTCAAACCCAGCGTTCAACGTGCCATGCTGTTTGGAAGCGAACAGATGCTCGCCCAGCAACGCGGATTGTGGCAGATCATAGCAACGCGCCACAACGCACTTTTGGCCGAATAATATATTCTACAGGAATAAAGCCTGTTGCAATGGCGCGACGCGCTGCTTAACGGTTAATCGTCTGATTAAACCGGGGATAGTGATATGCGCTTTGACGGCACCCAAAATTACGTCGCAACCGATGACCTTAAAGTAGCTGTAAATGCGGCGGTGAAGTTGCGCCGTCCCTTGTTGGTAAAGGGTGAACCTGGAACAGGCAAAACCGTCCTAGCTCAGGAAATTGCCAAGGCAATGGATGCCCCATTGATCGAGTGGAACATCAAATCGACAACCAAGGCACATCAAGGTCTGTATGAATATGATGCAGTGGCCCGCCTTCGTGACAGCCAATTGGGCGACGAACGCGTGCACGATATTCGCAACTATATCAAACGCGGCAAATTGTGGGAGGCGTTCACCTCCGAGAAGCTGCCGGTGCTTTTGATCGATGAAATCGACAAGGCGGACATCGAGTTTCCGAACGACTTGCTTCAGGAACTCGATCGCATGGAGTTCTATGTCTACGAAACCCATGAAACCGTGGCTGCAAAAGAGCGTCCGATTGTCGTAATCACCTCGAACAATGAAAAGGAATTGCCCGACGCTTTTCTGCGTCGTTGCTTCTTCCACTACATCAAGTTCCCGGAACGCGATACGATGCAGGCGATCATCGACGTCCACTTCCCTGGCATACAGAAAATGCTCGTATCGAAGGCGATGGACATTTTTTACGATATTCGCGAGGTTCCTGGCCTCAAAAAGAAGCCATCAACCAGCGAACTTCTCGACTGGCTGAAGCTTTTGTTGCACGAGGACATGCCTCTCGACGTTCTGCAAAACCGCGACCCGACAAAGGCCATTCCGCCTTTGCATGGCGCACTGCTCAAAAATGAGCAGGATGTGATGCTGTTTGAACGACTGGCCTTCATGGCCCGCCGCCAAGGCAACTGATCTTACAGTATATAGGCTATTTCGAGGTCGCCCCACCGGCGGCCTTTGAAACGTAGCGGTACATAGACATTGCGCACAACAGCAGAATCGCGGTTGCCACCTTGCGATGTCGCACCCGTGTGGCGATAAACGGCCATCATGTAATCCTGCTCGCTTGCTTTAGCGATCAGGTCGATACCCTCGTCATTAAAGACGCGGCCATTGCGGCAGAAACGGGTGTCGTGCGCGATATCGCCAGTTGGTACCTTTGAAAATTCGCTCAAGTGCGTGGGCAAAAATCCATTTCGGCTGGTGCAAACAACGGTCAGGATTTCAGGCCTCATTGCCTTGGTTCTGTCGTAAAACGGGCGCCAATTGCGATCAGCCCAATGCGTTAGCCGAGACGTGAAGCGCGGTGGATTGCTTCCTGGAATCAGAACAAGGTTATCGTCGAAAAGCTCATCCAGCGTCAGTTCGCCAGAGTCGATTGCCGCTTCAGTGAGTTCGACCACTTCACGGTTTTTCAGCAGCGCCAGATCGACAAACTCACTGTCGTCCTTTGACATACCGCTGTGAACAATCTTGTCGAACATGGTGTTCGCACGAAGTTCGAGTTCTGAAAGTTCCTTATGGGCCATTTGCAGACGGTCGTGCATCACATCATTTGCCTGCGCGACTGCAAGTCTGACATTCCGGGATTCCGCCAAACCCTGGTTTATCGCTGCGGTGTTTGAAGCAATCTCTGAGGTGCGATCGTCGACTTGACCGACAATGGTAGATAATCCCCCAAGGAGGATTTCCATGTTGGCAAACTGGGCTTGCGCCTTTCCGCTACCCTCGATGCCTGTGCCTATTTCGACAGCCAGCTTTTCGGCTTCTGCTGCAAGCGAATTCACGGTGCCTGTGATTTCAACGGCTGCCGTTCGCGAGTCGAGTGCGAGTTTTTTCACTTCTGCCGCGACAACTGCGAATGTTTGCCCAGCTTCGCCGGCCTTCTGCGCTTCAATTGCGGCATTCAATGCCAGCATGTTTGTCGTTCGCGCGATGTTGTCAATCGATTGCGACGCGCGCTTGACCTGTTCCATCGCGGCTGCAAATCCGGCAATGTGATTGCCAAGGCGATTGATAAGACTGACCATTTCCGAAAAGCCAGCCATCGATGTTTCGATGCTGGTGTGGCTTTCTTCGAGTTTCTCACGTGCTGCGTCAGAGAGTTCTTTCGCCTCTTCGGTAGCATGGGCCACATTCTCGATTTCAGCAGTCAATTTGTCGGTAATGGCCTCAAGAACAACATGTTCCCGCCGCAATTCATCCGCTGCTTTGGCCGCTTGTTCAACGGTCCCCGCGGTGTCCGAGCAATCTACCGCCACCTCACCACAAATTTTGGCGGTGTCATCAATCCATTTGTTCGTTTGCAAAGCCAGATTTTCCATTTTTGCGAACCCTGTTCGAGATGCAAAACTAGGTAAACCGGAATGCTTAGCGAGTGGTTAAGGAAGCCGTGGCCAATTTGGTTGACGAATGCAGACCATGGGGCCATTGATTGTTAATCAGCTGATTAACCGGGTAGCCGCACATGTTCTTCAATTTTCTAGATGAACTTCGTTCTGCAGGGATTCCTGCCTCACTCAAAGAGCATCTGGCGCTACTTGAAGCGCTTCAGGCGGACGTGATCGAGCAAAGCCCGGAAGAGTTTTACTATCTGTCGCGCGCGATTCTTGTGAAGGATGAAGCGCAGCTCGACCGGTTTGATCAGGTCTTCAACAAGGTATTCAAAGGCATTCTCTCAGAATATGGCACAAACACAGCCGAAATTCCCGAAGATTGGCTGAAAGCCGTTGCCGAGAAGTTCCTGACGCCGGAGGAGATGGAGAAGATCAAGTCTCTGGGCTCTTGGGACGAAATCATGGAGACGTTGAAAAAGCGTCTCGAAGAACAGCAAAAACGCCATGAAGGCGGCAACAAATGGATTGGCACCGGCGGAACATCGCCTTTCGGCAATAATGGTTACAATCCCGAAGGTGTTCGCATCGGCGGCGAATCCAAGCATAAACGCGCGCTCAAGGTTTGGGAAAAGCGCGAGTTCCAGAACCTCGACAACACCCGTGAACTAGGCACACGCAACATCAAGATCGCCATGCGGCGCCTGCGGCGTTTTGCCCGCGAAGGTGCGGCGGACGAGCTGGATCTCGATGGCACGATACGCGGTACCGCACGGCAAGGCTGGCTTGATATCCAGATGCGGCCCGAACGGCGTAACGCGATCAAGGTGCTGTTGTTCCTTGACGTTGGCGGTTCGATGGACCCGTTTATCAAGCTGTGCGAAGAGTTGTTCAGTGCGGCAACAGCGGAATTCAAAAACCTCGAATTCTTCTACTTCCACAATTGCGTTTATGAGGGCGTGTGGAAAGACAACCGGCGCCGTTTCGCAGAACGCACACCTTTGTGGGAGGTGCTGCATAAATTCCCGCATGATTACAAACTGATCTTTGTGGGCGATGCGGCGATGAGCCCCTATGAAATTACCCATCCGGGTGGTTCAGTCGAGCATTTCAATGAGGAAGCCGGGGCCGTGTGGATGCAACGCATGGTCAACACCTATCCAGCCACTGTGTGGTTAAACCCCACGCCGGAAGCGCATTGGAACTATTCGCAATCGACCAAGATCATCAAGGAACTGGTCAAGGATCGGATGTATCCGTTGACCCTTGAAGGGCTTGACGATGCGATGCGGGAACTGGTTCGCAAGAACGGCTAAAATCAACTTTTCTGGTCCAACTCCTTATTCAAGTGAAGGCTGGCCCTCCAGAAAAAGAAGGATGGAATAACGCCAAGTAGCGCTGCTCCATACAGCACCCATCGAACGCTGTCGTCGCCTGCTATCGGCTTGATCCCGTCAGAAAGCATTCCAAAGAAAAGCGGCCCGAGCCCAAGCCCGATCAGATTTTGCGCAAAAAGCAGGACTGCCGATGCCATCGCTCGCGCACGAAGCGGAACAAGGCCTTGAGCACAACTATAGGCCGGTCCGACATACATCGAATTGAGGAAGGTCGGTGTCATGATCAATATCAGCGCATACCACCAGTTTTCCACCCAATAAGCGCTGATGGCGATGGGGATGGCGATCAGCATGCCAACAGCAGGCGCGGTCAACACATGGCGGCGATTTTCTTTGCCATATTTATCGGCAAACCAACCGCCAGCCCAAGTTCCGATAATGCCGGCTATGCCGCCGCCAATACCGAACCAGAAACCGACTTCTCCCGGAGTCAATTCATGCGTGCGCTGGAAAAAAATCGTGGTCCAGGTAGCCTTGCCGTAACTTAGGAACGCCGCCATCGCTCCGCCAATTGCCAGCATGATGAAAGCGCGTGATGCGACAATTTCCTTGAAAGCTTCTGCCGTAGAAATAGCGGGCTTTGGTTGCGCTGCCTGCATTTGTGCAGACATGCGCGGATCGCGAAGAACAAGGAAAACGATCAACGCAAGCGCGATTCCCGGAAGGCCCGCCACCAAGAACGCCGCACGCCAGCCATAGGCATCGGCAACAAGCCCGCCAATAAGCATACCCAACAGCGACCCGATCGGAATACCAAGCGAATAGAAGGAAATTGCTGAAGCCCGTTTCTCCGGGGGCGCGAGATCCGCGATCAGTGAATGGGCGGCTGGCGTGCAACCCGCTTCACCAACCCCGACGCCGATGCGCGCCAAAAGCAATTGGAAAAAATTCTGCGCCATTCCGCACAGCGCCGTCATCCCCGACCAAACGACAAGCGAGACCGATATCAAGCCGACGCGATTGGTCTTGGGGCGATCAGCGAAACGCGCGATCGGAATTCCGAGGAAGGTATAGAAAGCTGCGAAGGCGATGCCCGTCATCAAGCCGATCTGTGTATCGCTTAACCCCAGATCACGGCTGATGGGTTCGGCCAGAATGTTGACGATCTGGCGGTCAAGAAAATTGAAAATATAGACGACCAGCAAAATCCAAAGGGTCAGTCGAAGGGAATTGGGTGATTTTGGCAGTTCGGCCTTTGCGGGCTCGGACATTGATGATGCTCTCCTCAGTAAAGGAGATAGCGACGCCTCTCCTCCTCCCAATTTACTTCGTCTGACTTTGCCATCGCGTCAAGGTCCGACGGCATTGCATTCGCATCTTCGACCCATTCGCGCAGCAAAGGTCCGCCATTTATGACGTCAATCGCCAGCACATCATTGGTATATTCATATTTGAAATCAGTTCCGCGCCAGATTTGATAATCTGGGTAAAGGCGGCGGATTGCCTTGAATGCCAAGGCTTGCAAACGCCAAGGCTTGAAATCGGAATGATGGTAAAATCCGCCTTCGGCATGGATATGTACACCGTGGCACATCTTTCCGACATGTTTGTGGAATGTCGGCTCGAACCAAATTTCACGGAGTTTGCATCCGCGCAGCCATTTTGGAGCCAGCCTCTCCATTTCAGTCATGACTGCGCGCGCATCGATATCCGGTGCACCGAAAAGCTCTAGTGGACGTGTGGTTCCCCTGCCCTCACTAAGAGTCGCACCTTCGAGCATGACGGTGCCCGCATAAGCCCGCGCCATATTGAGATTGGCGGCATTGGGGCTGGGATTGATCCAGATGCGCTGGTCCAACGGCCAACCAAATCCGGGCGCAGCGTCCGGGTCATAGCCCTGCATTTCGATGACGCGATAATCGACATCGAGTTTGAAGTGGTCGATGAACCAATGTCCCAACTCACCCAGCGTCAGCCCATGACGCATCGGGATGGGGCCTGCGCCAACAAAGCTCTCCCAACCCTCCTGCAAAGTCAGCCCCTCCACCGGGCGTCCGGCTGGGTTGGGGCGATCGAGCACCCACACTGCCTTACCATGCGCTGCTGCCTCCTCAAGGATGTACAGCAAGGTCGTGATGAAGGTGTAGATTCGGCATCCCAGATCCTGAAGATCAACCAGTACGACATCGAAAGTCGACATCATCTGCGCGGTTGGACGGCGCACTTCACCGTAAAGGCTGAATACCGGGATGTTATAGACCGGATCGGTGAAATCGGGCGATTCCACCATGTTATCCTGCTTGTCCCCCTTCAGCCCATGCTGTGGTCCGAATGCGGCGGTGATGTTGATATCCCCAGCAGCAATCAACGCGTCGAGCGAATGTTCAAGGCCCGCGGTCACCGAAGCAGGATGGGCAACCAATGCCACGCGCTTTCCAGCCAGTTCCTCGCGTAATGCAGGTTCGGCCAGCAGCCGATCTATACCGAATTTGATCATGACCCGGCTCGTGCCGGAAGTGTCAGCGTAAAGCAATCGGGATGGTGAAAATCTGGCGAACCTAGCGGGTGTGCGAGTGACCAGTAAGACTTTGTACCATTCGCTTCTTCTATAACGGCGGTCACAGCCAGGCGAACTTCTGTGCTGGAGTGTTCGGGAGCAAGTTCGAACAAGGCCACGAGCACAAAATGGCTTTCATTCGCGGTTGTTTTGATCGCCGGAATGCTTGCCATCGGCAAATCGTCCATGCCTTTACGATATCCAGTGAAGCGGTAAGCCGCCCATGCGCCGGATGGAGCAAAATTGAACTCGCAATAACCTGCGCTTCCTTCGGGTTTTATGAACGCTTCAAAGCATGTTGTTTTCCAGAGGCAATCCATGCGTTCCGGCTTTAGCGTCTCGTCCAGCTTCAATTCGCCGAGCGGCACTTCTACAGTGTAGCGAATCCAGACTTGATTGTCGCGCCACCGCTCAACTTCGACAGTGAAGTCCCGAACCGCTTCTGCCGGTGTATCCGGGTGACATTTCATAGAAAGCTTGGCCAAGCGCGAAACTCCATGCTAGGCGGCCCCAAATTCATCCAGAGACCGACATGAGCCAGTTTAAATCCGATCTCCTGCGCCTACTCGATAGTCGCGGCTATATCCACCAGCTAACCGACGCCGAAGGGCTCGATGCCCTGGCTGCGAAGCAGATTGTTCCGGCCTATATCGGATTCGATGCGACTGCCCCGTCGCTGCATGTAGGCTCGCTCGTTCAGATCATGATGCTGCGCCGTTTGCAGCAGGCTGGTCACAAGCCCGTTGTCTTGATGGGTGGCGGTACGACGCGAATTGGCGATCCCACTGGTCGCGACGAAAGCCGCAAGATGCTGAGCGATGAGACCATTGAGGCCAATATTGCATCGATACGGACGGTATTCGATCGATTCCTGAAATTTGGCGATGGGCCAACAGACGCGATCATGGTCAACAACCATG
>DASUDM010000177.1:0-2639 GCA_036275575.1 Sphingorhabdus sp.
CAAGGGCAGGGGATGCAGCGAGAAACCTGGCGCCACGGGTAGAATATCGCCCGCAACCCAGCCTATCGCCATCGGCATCACGCTTCCAACGGCTAGCCCGACAACTATCGCCGCAATCGCCACCGCAAAAATCTGCATCATGTATATGCGGAAAATGATCCCGCTATCGGCCCCAGTCACCTTCAATGTGGCGATGCCTGCTCGTTTGCTTTCCAGATAGCTGCCGACACCATTGCCGACGCCGATACCGGCGATCACCAGCGAAGCGAGGCCGACCAAAGTCAGGAATTGCCCCATGCGCTCGATAAAGCGGCGCGTTCCCGGCGCGCCGTTCGAGCGGTCGGTAATGTCCCACCCGGCGGAGGGAAATTGCTGTTCGAGCGATTTCGCAACCGCTTCAGGATCGGCGCTACCGGGCAGTTTGATACGATATTTGCTTTCAAACATGCTTCCCGGCTGGATGAGTTTTGTATCCTCAAGCGATTCGGGTGAAACGAGTGCGACCGGGCCTAAGGTGAAGCCTTCGCCAAGGCGATCGGGTTCTTCGGCGATCACGCCAGCTACCTTGAAAGCAGTTTCGCCAAAGCGGACTGCACCACCTTCGGAAAGGGCGAAGCGATCGGCCAGTGCCTCGCCGATGTAGATTTCGCCACGTGCAGGTGCGGTTGCGGCGTTGCTATGGCCTTTGAGCCGTAACGTTCCGTATAGCGGGTAAGCGCCGTCAATGGCCTTCAATTCGGCAAGAACACTGTCGCTACCTTCGGGGCCGATCGCCATGGCGCGCAGGCGGACGGTTTCAGAAACGCGTCCGACTTTGGCAAAGGCCTGTAACTCTGCTTCGCTTGCCTCGCGCTGCGCGATGCCGATTTCGATATCACCGCCGAGGATCGTCTGGCCGCGGCGCGACAACTCCTCGGTTATGCTCGCTGTCAGGCTGCCAATCGCAGCCAAGGTAGCAACACCGAGGAACAGGCAGACGGCTAGCAGCCGCAGCCCGCGAATGCGTGCGGAAAGATCGCGACGGGCTATACGCCACAGGCTGGCCAACGACAGGCTCAAGCCACGCTCTCCACCACATGCCCGTCCTGCATGGCGATGACCCGGTCACAACGAGCGGCCAAGGCGGGGTCGTGTGTTATGATCAGCAGTGTTGCCCCAAGCGCTGCCCGCCGCTCGAACAACAGGTCAATGATCGAAGATCCGGTGGAGCCATCGAGGTTACCTGTCGGCTCGTCAGCAAAGATGATCTTTGGCGCCGCCGCCATTGCCCGCGCAATCGCCACGCGCTGTTGTTCACCGCCAGAGAGTTGCGAGGGATAATGGGTGAGGCGATGGCCAAGGCCGACCGCCTCCAATTCAGTGGCAGCACGCCCGAAAGGATCGTCGATTCCGGCCAGCTCCATAGGCACTGCGACATTTTCGAGCGCGGTCATGGTGGGCAGCAGGTGAAAGGCCTGCAACACGATTCCAATGCGGCCACGGCGAGCGCGTGCCAGTTCATCCTCGTCCAACTCGGTAAAGTTCAGGCCATCGACGACGACAGACCCACCGCTGGCCCGTTCCAGACCGGCCAAAACTGCCATCAGCGAGCTCTTGCCAGACCCGGATGGCCCGAGCAGCGCGACGCTGACGCCGTAGGGCACTTCCAGATCGACGCCGCGCAAAATCGATACCGGCGCATCGCTGGCACCAAGCGTGAGGGTGACATTCGACGCCCGTATCGCCATATCGGGCGCGTTGTTTTGTGTGGCGGACAAGGAGAGTTCCTTATGAAGACGAATTTTGCCCTATATGGTGCGGCTTTACTGCTTGTCCAAGCCCTCGCTGCATGCGGGTCTTCACCTGTAACGGCACCTGAAGAAAAAACGGCGCAAACCGCCCCTGCCAAGTCAGAGACGGCACAATATGACAAGCTGGTCGTGGCCTTTGGCGATAGCCTTTATGCCGGATACCGGCTTGGCCCCACTGAAGGGCTGGCGCCGCAGCTTCAGGCGGAGCTTCAAAAAGCCGGTATAAAGGCGCGCGTGCACAATGCCGGGGTGTCTGGGGACACAACGGCGGCAGGCAGGCAGCGGCTTACATTTGTCCTCGATAATCTCGAAAAGAAGCCCGACCTTGTTGTGTTGGGACTGGGCGGCAATGATATGCTGCGCGGTATCCAGCCCAAAGAAACCGAGGCCAATCTTACAGCAATGCTCGAAGAATTGAAGGAGCGCGACATTGACGTGGTGCTTACCGGCATGCTCGCCGCGCCCAATCTTGGGCCGGATTATGCCAATGCTTTCAACCCCATTTTTCCCAAATTGGCCAAGCAATATGGCGCGTCGCTCTATCCGTTTTTCCTCGATGGAGTGGTTGCTGACCCCAAACTGATGTTGCCCGACAATATCCACCCCAACGCGCAAGGTGTGGCGAAGGTCGTCGATGGCCTTTCGCCGCTTGTCGAAAAGGCGCTCCAACCCTGAAAAGGCAGGTGTATTAAAAAAATAACACACCAAAGACCGGATTTGCTTGAAATCGCAATAACTGCGTTCCATTTATTCCCTAATATCATTGCCTGAGGAGGATCGACCCCCATGTCGACCAATGAAACCCTGACAGCCACCGAAACCGAGCTGAAGCTTACTCCGCCCGATCCC
>DASUDM010000178.1:0-5166 GCA_036275575.1 Sphingorhabdus sp.
TTCATTGCGCGCGGCAATGTTCTCGATCTGGCGGTTGGTGTGATCATCGGTGCTGCATTCGGAAAAATCGTTTCGTCGCTTACTGACGATCTAATCATGCCACTTATCTCGCTGCTTACTGGCGGCGGAACAGACTTTTCCGCGAAATATATAGTTCTTGGCGGTGCGGAAAAGGTCCAGGCAGGCATGTCACTCGCAGCGGCCAAAGCTGCGGGTGCCAATGTCTTTGCCTGGGGGAGCTTCATAACAGCGATTATCAATTTCCTGATCTTGGCATTCGTAATCTTCCTGATCGTCCGTCAGGCGAACAAGATGATGCCACCGCCGCCAGCAGCAACCGGGCCGACCGAAGTCGATCTGCTCACTGAAATCCGCGATGAGTTGAAGAAGAAGTAATCCCGGAATAGACTGGCGCAATGAACGCGCCGGAACAACAAAGGGGCCGCCACCTTGTCCAGCAGCCAAGCCTGCCGGGGTCGAGGGGTGGCCTTTTTGCTAGGTTGCGCGCGAAAGCCTCGGCGCGTGTTTTCCATGCGATACTCGACAAGATCGACCAAGGCCTTGTTGAAGGCGCGATCGAAGGGCACCTGCCCGATGGCAGCAAGCGACTGCTCGGCAGTCGGCGGCCCGGGCCGCAAGCGATTGTCCATATCCACGATTGGCGCGCGCTGACCCGGCTGGTGCGGGGCGGCTCGATTGGCTGGTACGAGGCGTGGGCCGCCGGTGAATGGAGCAGCCCCGATCTTGTACCGATTTTCGATTTGTTCATGCGCAACCGTGTCGCGCTCGGCAGCGTAGGCCGGGCGTCGGGCATAGCCAAAATGGCAGGCCGCATGGCGCAGTGGATGCGGCGCAATACCCCCACCCATGCCCGCGATAATATCGAGGCGCATTATGACCTCGGCAACGATTTCTACGCGACATGGCTCGACGCCACCATGACCTATTCGAGCGCGATTTTCGCAAGCTTGCCGCCTGGGCGCGAAACACTCGAATCTGCCCAACGGCGCAAGATTGCGGCCGTTCTCGATCGCACCAGACTGTCAGAAGGCGATAGCCTCCTCGAAATCGGCTGTGGCTGGGGCGGGTTGGCAGAGGCTGCCCTCGAACGCGCAGCCATTTCCTATCACGGCATCAGCCTGTCCCCGCAGCAAATCGCTTTTGCTCAAGAGCGGCTGGCTGGACGTTCCGGCTGGACCATCACGCTTACTGACTATCGCGATGTGGTTTGCGAATATGATGCGATCGCCAGTGTCGAAATGGTCGAGGCGGTCGGGCAGGAATATTGGCCGGCTTATCTCGATTGCATTGCCCGCTGCCTGAAACCGGGGGGCAGGGCGGCTTTGCAGTATATCCGCATCGAAGATGATATTTTCGAACAATATGCGGACGGGCAGGACTTTATCCAGCGCTACATCTTCCCGGGCGGGATATTGCTATCCGAAAGCCGGTTCCGCGCCTTGGCCGAGGCGCGCGGCCTAAGCTGGGAAGACCAGGTCGATTTTGGCCAGCATTATGCAGAAACGCTGAAAATGTGGCGGCAGCGGTTTGAGGCGGCCGTAGCGGAAGGGCGGTTGCCCGATGGATTTGACGAAAAATTCGTTGCGCTTTGGCGCTTTTACCTCATGTATTGCGAGGGAGGATTCCGTGGAGGCGGAATCAATGTGGCGCAGGTAACGCTGGTCAAAAGCCGATAAAGCGGCGGGAGAGGGACAATGAAGAAATGGATTATCGGCCTGTTGGTCGTGGTGGCCGCCGTGCTGGGTATCGGCTGGCTCACGATGGACAAGGATATGCGGAACCTGGCAGCAAACCTGCCAACCGATCGCAATGTGCTATTCTGGTCCATTCCGCAGCGCGACGCCGCCTTCCGCACGATGGACAGGCTGCCGGTGCTGGCAAAGGCAAATATCATCGAAGCGGGGGACAAGGTTGCTCCCTTGCCAAAAGGACCGGAGCTGAAGATTGGCACCGATGTCGATGCCTATATGAAGGCGCAGCGCACGGCCGGATTGGTGATTATCCATGACGGCAAGATCCGGCTTGAAAAATATGGCCTGAATTTCGACGGTAATGGCAAATGGACCAGCTTCTCGGTGGCCAAATCGCTGACATCGACCATGGTCGGCGCGGCCATCAAGGATGGCTATATCAAGAGCCTCGATGACAAGGTGACTCAGTACATCCCCGAAATGAAGGGCTCGGCCTATGATGATGTCACCATCGCCCAACTGTTGACAATGACCTCGGGCATCAAATGGAATGAGGATTATGAAGATCCGAAATCCGATGTCGCGCGGTTCAACGAACACAAGGCTGAACCCGGCGTCGACGTGACCGTGAGTTATATGCGCAAATTGCCGCGTGAGGCTCCGGCGGGGACAAAGTGGGTCTACAAGACCGGCGAGACAAACCTGATCGGTGTTCTCGTCAGCAAGGCGACCGGAAAGCAGCTCTCTGCTTATCTCTCCGAAAAGGTCTGGGCGCCTTATGGCATGGAACAGGATGCCAGCTGGCTGCTCGGATCCACAGGCCATGAAATCAGCGGCTGTTGTGTGCAGGCCTCGACGCGTGATTTCGCCCGTTTTGGCTTGTTCATGCTCGGCGGGGGCAAAGTGGCTGGGCAATCCATCCTGCCGGAAGGTTGGATAGCGGCAGCCACAACGAAGCAGGCCGATATCGGCAATCCGGGCAAGGGCTATGGCTACCAGTGGTGGACCTATGATGATGGCAGCTATGCGGCGCAGGGCATATTCGGCCAGGGCATCTTCATCGATCCGAAACGCAATCTGGTGATCGCATCGAACAGCAATTGGCCGCGTGCAACCGATCCGGCCGGTCAGGAAGGGCGCGAAGCCTTTTACATTGCAGTGCAAAAAGCGATCGACGCCGAGGCGGCAAGCAAGCAGGGGACCGGAAATTGAGCGGACAAACAGCCTGGATTACCGGTGCATCTTCCGGAATTGGTGAAGGGCTTGCCAAGGAATGGTTGGCGCGGGGTGGGCGATGCGTCCTTTCTGGGCGCAATGTTGCTGCGCTTGAAGCGGTGGCTGCACAAGCAGCCGATCGTTGCCTGATCCTGCCCTTCGAAAGCACCGATTACGAAGCCATTCCTGCGCTGGTTTCAAAAGCCGTCGCCTTTTCAGGCGGTGTCGATGTGCTGGTGAACAATGCGGGCATTTCGCAACGTTCTTTGGCGATTGATACCGACATGTCGGTGTATCGCAAAATCATCGATGTTGACCTGCTGGCCCCTATCGCGCTGACCCAAGCGCTGCTGCCGCATTTGCTCGAACGTGGCCGTGGGGGGATTGTGATGATCTCGAGCGTCGCAGGCAAGGCCGGGGTGCCAATGCGCACCGCCTATTGCGCGGCCAAGCATGGCCTTGTCGGCTATGCGGATTCGTTGCGCAGCGAGATTGCAGGGCAGGGCGTAAAGGTGCTGGTCGTCGCGCCAGGTTCGGTGCGAACCAATGTTTCGCGCAATGCGCTTGCGTCTGACGGGTCGGTGCGCGGCGTGAGCGATGCAGCCATCGACAATGGCCTTGATCCGGCAGATGTTGCCAAGACTATCTGGGATGCGCTCGAATCCGGAAAGCGGGAGATTGTCGTTGCCGAAGGGCTGGAGGCAGCGATCCCGGTGATGCGTGCGCAAGAACCGGAAAAGCTCTTCGATATGGTCGAGGCGATGGTTGCGCAGGGCTATGCCCAGAAAATGGCGGCCGAAAACAACTGATCAGTCGCGGGCGGCGCGCAACGCCGCCCCGGCGGCGAATGGTGACAAAGCTGTCATTGCAAGGCTGGTCGCCGCCAGCAATTGCAACGCCGTGTTCGGCCCGTCATCGAGCGTTCCTGCACCAAAAATAAGTATCGGGATGGCAAGCGGGACTAGGAGCAGCCCGCCCAGCGCCGAAGCACCATTGAGGCCGGCGGTAAGTGCCGCAATCGTCACCCCCAATCCGGCAAAAGCTGGCAAGGCCAGAGCGAGCCCCACGATCAACGTCGTTGCCTTCGCATCCGGCACGCCGAGCAAGGCGATTGCGACTGGTGTTGCCAGCAGTAATGGTATGCCAAAACCGATAATGTGCCCGGCGATCTTGGCTGCCGCGATCCATTCATCGGCCCAGCCTCGCAGAACCAGTTGGTCCAGCACTCCGGCTTGCCGATCGGGTAGCACCAACCGCTCGATGGGCAAGAGACTGGCGAGGAGTGCAGCGATCCACAATATGCTGCCGCCAACACGTGCCAACAACGCCTTGTCAGGCCCGGTCACGAACGGAAAGAGTGTCGCAACCGCGAGGTAAAAGACGATAGGCAGCCACAACCCGCCGCCCGTCCAGGCTAGGCGCACTTCGCGCCAGGCTATGCTAGCGAACCCCTTCACATGCGGGCCTTTTCGATTGGACGGTCGACCATGATGCTGCGGGTT
This sequence comes from Sphingorhabdus sp., assembly GCA_036275575.1. Lineage (GTDB taxonomy): Bacteria > Pseudomonadota > Alphaproteobacteria > Sphingomonadales > Sphingomonadaceae > Sphingorhabdus_B. Next base: position 4,430 of record DASUDM010000178.1, read on the forward strand.
ACATTCACCGTCGGTGCAATATGCGACGCGACAAGGGCGATGCCGCCTGCCTCGCAGTGCCGGGCGATGGCCGCGTCGAGCCGGGCGACATTCGCTTGGTCGAGGCCGTTATAAGGTTCGTCGAGCAGCCAGATATTTTCCTCGCCTGCTATCAGCCGGGCGAGGGCTCCCCGCCGTTTCTGTCCGGCAGAGAGCAGTCGTACCGGAAGGTCGGCGAGCGCGACCAGATCGAGTGTTTCCATCGCTGCAGCCAGCTTGTCGGGTGCAAACCCGTCAAGATCGGTCCAAAACCGGATCGCTCGTTCAAGTGGTTGGTCGAGGTCGAGCGCGAGATTATCGTCGCATAGCGCAATCGAGCCCGCGATTTCGCAGGTGCCTGAAGCTATTGGCAGCAATCCGGCAAGTGCCCGAAACAGCGTTGATTTGCCGCTGCCATTGGCGCCGCGCACCCACACCAGCTCGGCCTGTTCAACGTCCAGGGAGAAATCGCGCAGCACCAGCCGTGAGCCGCGCAAAATCGCGACCCGGTTTATGGCGATGGCTGGCGATGCGGCTTGACTGTCCGGCATGGGGCGACATAGGCACGACGCGCGCAAAAAGCAAAGGCAGGAGAATGAGATGGCTGTTCGGGAACTGGACGAAGGCGAGCGCGCCGCTGCACTCGGTTCGCTCAATGGCTGGAGCTATGACGCCGAAGCAAAGGGCATCCGCCGTACTTTTCGCTTTGCCGATTTCGC
>DASUDM010000179.1:0-6458 GCA_036275575.1 Sphingorhabdus sp.
CCGCCGGTGCAGCCCATCTTTCGCGTGCGGGAGCGAAGGTCATAGCACAAGATGCCGAAACATCGGTTGTATGGGGCATGCCTGGCGCTGTTGCCAAAGCCGGTTTGGCAGATGCGGTACTTCCTCCATCACAGATGAGCAGGCTGCTTTCACGGGCGGCTCAACGATGAGCAGTGCCACCACCTCGCGCGCTATCCAAAAACTTTCCGAACTGCTTGCGCGCGAAACTGGCCAACAACTTCTCGCAAACAGGCATTGGCGCGTTGAAATGGCGCTTAAGCCGCTTTTGCGAAAGCATTCGATCCCGGACATCGAAATGCTTGCATCCATATTGGACGGTGCCGGCGAACCAGAGCTTTTAAAGGAATGCGTGGAATCCATGGTGAACAACGAAACCTGCTTTTTCCGCGACCAAGCCAATTTCGCCCTGCTGACAGGGCCGGTTCTGGATTCTCTTCGCGCGGCTCGATCATCGACTAAAAGGATTCGCATCTGGTCGGCGGCATGCTCTACCGGGCAAGAGCCTTATTCGCTTGCGATGTCGTTCCTTGAAAATGCAGAAAAATGGAGAGGGTGGACCATCCAGATATTGGCAACCGATATTTCGACCACCGCGCTGTCCAAGGCGCGCAAAGGCCAATATTCGCAGTTCGAAATCCAGCGCGGGTTGCCGGTCATGCTGATGCTGAAATATTTTGACCAGGTGAACGGGGAATGGATTGCCAAACCGGAAGTTCGCAAGATGGTGACATTCGGGCAGCATAACCAACTGGATAGTGCGCGCCATCTCGGTCAGTTTGATCTCATCCTTTGCCGCAACATGCTGATGTATCTGTGCGACAACAAACGTCGGGAAGTGCTGGACAACCTCACTTCTGCACTAGCTGTAGACGGCGCCTTGATGTTGGGTGCAGCCGAAACCGTCATCGGACAGACCGACAAGTTTGAAGCATCGCGGGAATTCCGGGGTTTCTACAAACTCTCGACACCTTCCTCGGCGGCAAATACGGCGTTCAGAAAGACCGCAGTTTAAGCAGCCTTGCATCCGGTTGCCGTGTGGTTATGACGGGCAGATGATCTGGTATCCGTCCCCGAATTTCGGTGAGCGCACTTTGCCCATCACCATGCTCGTCCTGCATTATACCGGAATGAAAAGCGGTCCGGAGGCAGTTGAGTGGCTGGCCAATCCTGCATCCAAAGTCTCGGCGCATTATGTCGTCGAAGAAGATGGGCAGATTATCCACATGGTGCGTGAAGAACACCGCGCGCAGCATGCCGGAGTATCCTATTGGCGCGGCGTGACTGACTGCAACAGTGCAAGCATTGGCATAGAGATCGTAAATCCGGGCCACGAATGGGGCTATCGCCCATTTCCGGAAGAGCAAATGGCCGCACTGCTTCCCCTAGTGGCCGAAATCACCCGAACCTATGGAATTCCAGCGCGTAACGTAGTCGGGCACAGCGATGTCGCGCCCGCGCGCAAGGAAGATCCGGGCGAACTTTTCGATTGGGAAAGGCTCGCCAAGGTTGGCCTCGCCATTCCCCGACCGACGAAAAATTTGGTCGATCCGGGTTGGGGTGATGCCGCGTTCCTATTGGCTTTGGAGCGCTATGGATATGGAATAGCTGACGGCCCCAAGGCTGTGATCGCGTTCCAGCGCCGATTCCGACCCGAAAAAGTTGATGGAATCATCGACGGGCAATGCCGTGCCATATTGTGGAGCCTTCTCTTGGAACATGAAGGCGGACCTGCTATCGGCTGAGGCGCCAGAGGGCCGGGCGGCCGCCGGCATTTCGCTTGCGAGGTGCGGGAGGAAAGTCCGGGCTCCAGCGAGGAACGGTGCCGGATAACATCCGGCTGGGGAAACCCAAGGGAAAGTGCCACAGAAAGCATACCGCCACGGCTTCGGCCGGGTAAGGGCGAAAGGGTGCGGCAAGAGCGCACCGCGCGGACGGCAACGTCAGCGGCACGGCAAACCCCACCGGGAGCAAAATCGAATAGGGGCGGCACATGGCATCCTCCTGCCAGTCGCCCGGGTTGATTGCTTGACCCTGCACGCAAGTGTCGGGCTAGAGGAATGGTCGCCCAACCCTTCGGGGTGGACAGAACCCGGCTTACAGGCCCTCTGGCGCTTTTCTCCAATAGTAATAGATGCCGCCCAATATGGTCAGGATAATTGCTTCGACCACCATGGGTTCAATAACCCGCGGTCCTGCGCCGTCGATGGCGAGGCTTACAAACCGTCCCAAAAGCGCCAGTGCGGGAAGTAGCCATGTGGCAAGGAGCCATGTGAGACTGCGTTTCCACGCGGCAATCATCGCGAATACGCCAATTGCCAGGAATAAACCGCCAATGTCTGCCCTGATGTTCGCTGCTCCGATTGCACCCAATGTCTTTATGCCACGCGCGGATTCCAGCGACGCGATATCGAACCAATGTTGACCGAGCGCTGTAATTGAGAGCAATCCAATAATTGCAACTAATAGGCGCGAAACTATCATCATGGGCACACCTCCCTAGACATTTACTTATTGGCTTATTTATGGTTTTCTCCATGCAGAAGGTAACTTCTACGGAGGGGAAAGCAAATGTCTTTAGTAGATCGAGCAAAGAACATACTCCTGAATCCGAAATCGGAATGGGAGGTCATCGCGAAGGAACCGGCGACGGTAGGTGGCCTGTTTACCGGATATGCCATACCGCTGTCCGTGCTTCCGATTGTAGGGTCAGTAATTGCGTTAGGCCTATTGGGAATAGGTAGTGGCGCGCTGGCACCAATGGGTATCGGCACTATTGGAGTTGGTATTGCTGCAGGTATGGCTGCGGTCGGATTCGTGATCGGCCTTGTCATGCTGTGGGTGATGAGCTTCATCGTCAATGCCGTATCGCCCAGCTTCAATGGCAAATCGGATATTGTCAGCGCAACCAAGTTGATGGCCTATGCGTCCACGCCCTCATGGGTTGCGGGGTTAATTGGTCCATTTCTCGGGCCTGTTGGCGGTTTGGTTTCTTTCGCTGCCATCGCCTATGTCGTGTACCTGATTTATACAGGTATACAGCCGATTATGGAGGTGCCGACAGAGAAGGTTGCTGGCCTTACCGTTGTCATCATCCTGATTTACATAGTTTTGTCAGTCGTGTTTACGATGGTCATCGGCAGCATGCTTGTCGTCTCGCTTTTTGGCGGAGCTATGATGGCTGGCGCCGCCAGCATGTGATTTTGCCGATTTCGACCTAGCATCAGGGCCATGCCAACGCTAAGGCAGCCGCATGGCCCGATCTTCGAGAAGTAATGACTGGGGATTCCCCCGTTGGCGCGGTTATGGATCCACGCGCGAAACGCAGGCTGTCCGCCTTTGTGATCGGGTCGGTTGCGAACGACAGGGCAATTGCCCCGCTCCAAAATCGCCGAACAGCCCTGACCGATGGATGTTTTGCGAAGAGCATGCGGCCGAATACAACAAGGGGTGGGACTATTTTGCCGGCCTGACAGCGGAAGAAGCCGCCAAACGCGAAGCTGATGAAAAGCGGGATTCAAGCGGGTATCGCGAATCCGCGCATTATGGCTGGGTTGGCCCGGGAGATGGCAGTCGCAGCCGTGATGAAATGCGGGCGCTCGAATTGCTCGGTCTCGATCCGGACGCTGATTTTGACGAGGTCAAGAAAGCCTGGCGCAAGATAGCCAAGGAAACGCACCCCGATGTACGGCCGAATGATGCAGATGCTGCGAAAGCGTTTCAGGCTGGGCAGGCTGCCTTTGATGTCTTGCGGGCAGCTGAGGAGCGGCGGGTCTGGAAAGGCTGAAGGCGTTCAGGCGTAGCGCGCAGCGGTTTCGCGTATCAATGCAATCATGTTGGGTATGCCCTGCGTCCGGTTCGAACTGAGCTGGTTTTTGAGGTCGAACGGAGCGAGTGCAGCTTCGATATCGGTTGTGCCAATCTGTTTAGCCGTCTTTCCTTCGACCGTTTTCAATACAAGTGCGATGATGCCCTTTGTGATTGCGGCATTGCTGTCTGCCAGAAAACTAAGTTGCCCATCCTCAACCACTGGATAAACCCACACGCTGGCAGAACAGCCACGAACAAGCGTGGCGTCCGTCTTCAGCGCATCTGGCATTGGGGGCAGGGCCTTGCCCAGTTCGATGAGGAGGCGATAACGATCATCGCCGTCTAGAAACTCATATTCGTCGAAAATGTCGGCCAGCGCAGTCATGGTTGCTGCGCTTATGGCCTTGGACTTCAGATATCAATGCCTGCTGCGATGGCCTCAAGTTTTTTGACACGCTCTTTGAGATCGGCAACCTCTATCCGAGAAACCGCTGAGGGTGCTCCATCGTGCGTTGGGCGGTACTGGCTTTCCATTTCGCTGCGCTTGTACTCGATCCAGTCGCGCCATCCGCGCAAGCTGGCGGCGGCGATGATGCCCACCGTGAGCAACACCATGGCGCTTATCGTGAGGTAGAAGCTGGGGTCCTGAGGCATGGTCCTTCCTTCCTTGGATGATTAGCGATCGCGCAATGCTTCGATTTCGCGGCTGACGTCCAGCGCGCTGCTGTTGTCGGTTGCGATGCGCTCTAGCACTTTAATGCGTTCTTTAAGCTCGCTAATTTCGTTTTGCAGAGCCTGGGTATCGGCATTTGCAATCAGTCGCTGGGTCTTGTTTCCCAGCATATCCTTGTCTTCAACAATGCCATATTTGGCCTGCTGCTTGCTTTGAATGATCTTGCCGATCGTGACGATGGCAATGATCGCAACAACCATCGTAAACGGGTCCCCGATCATTTGATTACTTCCTTTTCATGCGATGGTTCGAAATTCAGTGGTGTCGTGCGCAGGGCTTCGATTTCCTTGGCAAGGCTATAGCCCTGGTCCGTCACGATGCGTTCGAGAACCGCGACACGTTCCTCCAACCGGCCTTTGTCGGTCGCATATTGTGCGGCCTTTTCGGCAATGATCTGCGCGTCAATTTCCATCTGGCGCTCTTTCATTTTGAGCCAGGGGCGGAATATTGCGCCGGCGAAAATCGCCAACAGGCCGCAGCTGATTCCCATTATTGGGATCAATGCGAAAACGGTGTCTTGGCTCATGATCAGGCTTTCAGTTGGCAGGGCCGCGCAGGGCTTCGATTTCTGCCGTCAGGCGATGCGTATCGTCGACGACAATCTTTTCAACGCTGGCCAATCGATCCTTGATCGATCCAAGCTCGGCGCGAAGCTGAGCATTTTCCTGGCTCAGCAGACGGACGCGCTCGAGGGCTTCCTGGTCGTTTTTTGGGTATACTTGCTGGCCCCATGCGCCATCAAGCGGATAACCGTTCTTGATCCGCAGCCAAGTGGTTATGACCCAACCGGCGGTTCCGACCACGGCTATCAAAGTGATCGGCATAGCCAGCCGCATCAGCGTTTCACCTAGAGTTGGATCCATGATTTCCTCCACTAACCTTATCGAAGTTGTTCGATTTCTTCCGACAGTCTGTGCGACTTGTCGGTGACGATGCGTTCCAGAACCGATACCCGTTCTTCCAGTCGGCTGACTTTGCCTTGCAGGGCTTCATTTTCGTTAGTCAGCAGACCGATCTTGCGTTCTGAATCGGGCAAGCCCTTTTCGGATTTCCCGCCCCATTCATCTTCCAGCGGATAGCCATGACGCGCACGGATCCAATTGTTCATAATCCAGCCGCCATAGAATATGGCGATCATAGCAATGACGAATGTTGGGCCGCCCCAGCTCATCATGTTTCTCCCTCTGCTGCGTTAATCAGCGCAGGCTTTCGATCTCGTCGGCCAGTTGCTTGTTGTTGCTGACATAAAATGTTTCCATGTCAGCTAGGCGACGGTCGATTTCGCGAAAGCGTGAACGGATGTCGCGGGTGGTGCGGGCAGGGGATTGACGCACGCCCTGCCAGAATTTCTGTTCATCCTTGTCCTCGGTGTAGAGGTGGATCGGCTTTTTGTCGGCCATCCAGGCGGTGATCCAGTAAGCGATCAGCGTCCAGGGAAACCCGCCCATCAGCGTGAGCATCACTGCGCCCAACCGAACCCAGAGGACATTGACCCCCGTATAGTCCGCGATGCCGGCGCAAACGCCCTTCCATTTGCCATTCTGCTTATCGAGATAGAATTTGGTGTGCATACCGGCCATCTCAGTTCTTCCTCTCTAGTCGGCGGATATTGTCCAATTGGGCATATTCGTCGCTTTCATGGTCGAGGCGGCGGGGATGCCAGTCGGGATTGTCGGCAGCAACGAGGCGCTCGACTGTGTCGAGGCGTTCTTCGAGGCGACGTGCGAGTTCGTGCATGTCTCCGAGCATGCGTTCATCATCATTGGTCAATGTCGCAGCGGTCTTCCATTTGGTGACATAGTGCATCACCAGCCAGGGCAGCCCGATGAAGAGCATCCCGACAACAAAAATGGGAACAAGGATATCTTCCATCTGATCAGCCCTTCTTCATTGCTTT
>DASUDM010000180.1:0-2145 GCA_036275575.1 Sphingorhabdus sp.
GCCCCTGCCCGCCCGATCACCAGATGCGACCAGCCGAGCCTTTCGGGGAAATCTTCCAGATAGGTTGCCAGCTGTGCCGGTATCTGGTGGTCGGCATAGGTTTTGCGAACGGTTTCCAGATCTTCAGCACGGCATTGCTGGGTAACCTGCAAGCGGCGGCGCAGGTTGAGCGGAAGGCGTGTCAATGCGTCGGGGACGACTTCGGACAGGATCGAGGCGCCCTGGCTGCCACCCGTTACCAGCACACGGAATACACCATCCTCGATAAAGGGTGGGAATGGCTCGTCACGCAGCGCAATAACCTCGGCACGGACAGGATTACCGACCAGATGCACTTTGCTTTCGTGACGCGGTTTGACCCGCTGCACATCGGGATAGGCAGTGGCAATTGCGTTCACCTTGCCTGCCACCAAGCGGTTGACCCGGCCTAGAACGGCATTTTGTTCATGGATGACGGTGGGCACCTTGTTGGCAAAGGCCGCAAGCAAGGCGGGCAATGCCGGATAGCCGCCGAAACCAACCACTGCAGTCGGATCGAATTCGTTGAACAGCGCGCGCGCCATTGCCCGCCCGCGCCAGATGTTGCGCGCCGCCGCGAGCCAACCGCGCGGCCCCCCTGCAACGCGGCCTGCGGGCATGATGTGCATTTCCATGCCATCTGGGCAGCCGGGAATCGTCGATCCGCGATTGTCGGTGATCAGCGCAACCTTATGGCCACGGCGTATCAATTCTGCACCCAAGGCATAAGCCGGGATGATATGGCCGCCAGTGCCGCCCGCGGCGAGAACGAAATTGCGCGATACGCTCATGACCAAGGTCTTTCCAGACTATATTGAGGCACATGACGGAGCCGATTTTGGCTCAGGGCAAGGCGCGAGGAGGGAGCAATGGCATTCCATCGTGACCGACAAGCAACGCTGCCATGGGCCAAAATCGGCCCGTCCCGGAGGGGTCGTTCGTAGGAAGCCATTGGCTGCGTCGCAACGCTCGCACGGACTACCAGTCCGCGCTTCGCGCTGCTCCTATCCACTGGCTTCCTACGAACGATCATGCTGCCTCAATATAGTCTGGAAAGACCTTAACGCCCATTCCCGATATAGGGTGACTGGTCAAGGAAAGGGTTGCGCCTCGTGAGCGCGAGCAGCAATCCGCAGCACAGACAAAGTGCCAACGTCGACGATCCGCCATAGCTGATGAACGGCAAGGTCATGCCCTTGGATGGGAAAATGCCAAGGTTCACCGCAATATTGATCATCGCCTGCCCGCAGAATTGCGCGGCTAGACCGGTGACTGCGAGAAGGATGAACTGGTCCTGTTCGTCGAGCATGCGGATGACGACGCGGACGAGGATCGCAAAGAACAGCACCGCGATGACCATGCAAGCGAGAAGGCCGAATTCCTCGCCCACCACCGAGAAGATATAGTCGGTATGCGCCTCCGGCAGCGAGAATTTGCGGGTGCCAAGCCCCGGGCCGGTGCCAATAAGACCACCCGCGGTAAGGGTCGCCATCGCCAACTTGTCATGCGTGATGCCCTCGGTGCCGAAAATCCAGGCATCGATGCGCTGTTGCGCAACCGGATAGAGATTATAGGCCGCGACAATCCCCACGATACCGCCAATCACACTCGACCAGAGCAATTTGGCTTGCACGCCCGAAACCATCATCAGCGCAAACCAGATTCCGCAGAACAGGATCGTCTGCCCAAGATCGGGCTGCAGCATTAGTGCGCCGCAAATCAAGGCCGTGAAACCGATGGTGATGATCCGCACCGGCAAGGTCGGATCGCGCTGCCGCCAACTGATGATCCACGCCATGGTGACCGCATAGCAGGGCTTCAGGAATTCCGATGGCTGGAAACTTGCCGGACCAAGCCCGAACCAGCGCTGCGAGCCGTTCACTTCCTTGCCCAATATCGGCACCAACAATAGGAGCAACAAAAAGACACAAAAACCGCCAATCGCTATTCGTTTCGCTTGCTCGCGCGGGTACATCGAGATCACGAACATGAACGGCACGCCAATCGCGACCCAGGCGAGCTGCTTGTAAAAGAAGTAGAGCGGGCTGAGCGACTCCGTATCGGTCGAAAGGCGGCGCGCGGTTGCTGGCGAACCGGCGGCAACCGCGATTAGCCCGATGGCAATCA
>DASUDM010000181.1:0-7710 GCA_036275575.1 Sphingorhabdus sp.
ACCAAAGAAGGGACGTCCCTGGAAGACCATCTTGAAGCCATTATAATTGGCGGGGTTGTGGCTGCCGGTTATCTGGATGCCGCCATCAACATCCTCGAGCACGGCCTCCGCATAATATAGCATCGGCGTCGGCCCCATGCCGACCGAGACTGCATCCAGCCCGCTGTCGTTGATGCCACGGATCAAAGCTTCTTCGAGCATCGGCGAGCTGGTGCGGCCGTCATAGCCGACCGCGACCTTCTTGCCGCCTGCCCGGCCCAACAATGTCGCGAAACCGCGGCCGATCGCATAGGCATCCTCCGCCCCCAAGGTTTCACCGATAATCCCGCGGATGTCATATTCGCGCAGCGAGGTGGGGTGGAAAATGTGCGGCATGAAAACTCCGGAGCAGTTAGAACAATACCGTAGTCCTGAGCCTGTCGAAGGACGCTTATCAGCTTAGCGCAAAATCTTAAGGCGCCCTTCGACAAGCTCAGGGCTACGGTTATCAGGTTTGCCCCCCTAGCCCTTTTTCCTTTTCAAATCATCCAGCAAAAGGTCGCGCGCTTCGTTCAATTTACGTTTGCGCTCTTCCTCGTCACCGCGATCCGGATCGCTTTTCGAAACCAGCTCCTTGTGCCGTTCCTTGATCTTTTCCGCGCCGTCCTCGGCCGAAACCCCGAGCAGCCAGCGTGCTGCCGCCAGTTCATATTCATTACTGGGGATCTTGCGCAATCGGGAGAGCCGGAGGGTCATCCCGCGAAACCAGAAAATGCCGACAGCAGCGGCTGGAAGCCCTAGCAGCCACGCCCCGCGCAACGACAGCACCGCGCCCGCAATCACCAGCGCCAATGGCAGCAACTGTTTGGGCATCAGCTTTCCTGACCACAGGCCCCAACCGATCCCGGCAGCGACAAGCAGGAGAAGCAGTGCCATCAGACCAGCTGCGGCTGCGCGAATTCGGGGAGGGCGAGCGCCGAGACAAGCTCGCGCAATTCCTGCCGCGCGACGATATGCGCGGTACCCAGGTTGCCGAGATGGCCCTTGTCGACCAGCGTAAGCCCTGACGGGAAAAGTTCACGATAGATGACGCGTTCGTTGAGACCTGGCACGACGCGGAAACCCGCCCGCTTCGAAAGCTCGGCAATCGCATCTGTCATGCGCTGCTGGTTGCGCGCTTCCATATTGTGCAGGCGGTTGCGCAGCACCACCCAGTCAATCGTTGTGCCATCGGCGCGGGCACGGGCCATGCGCGCTTCCCACATCAGCTCGGCGTAGAAGCTGAGCTTCTTCACCTTGAAATTTTCGGCATCGACGCGGCCCATCAGGTCGAAATCGATGAAGCTGTCGTTGATAGGCGTCACCAGAGTATTGGCCCGGGTGGCTACAAATCGGGCATAGGGATCGTCGCGGCCGGGGGTATCGAAAATCAGGAAATCGCTATCGGCTTCGAGCTTGGCAATCTGCTCTTCCAGCCGCGCCTGCGATTCCTGTTCGAACACGTCAAACACAGGTTGCGGCAATTGGATATCGCGGCGGGCCATCGTATCGCGGCGGTTTTCCAGATAGCGGAACAGGGTGCGCTGGCGCGAATCAAGATCAAGGCAGGCGACGCGTGCGCCGCGCGAAGCAAGGCCAATGGCGACATGAATGGCGGTCGTCGACTTTCCCGTTCCACCCTTTTCATTCGCAAATACAATATGATGTGCCTTGGCCATATGCCCTTTTTGCCCCTGATACCGAAATTCGTCTTGCACCGTGCGACGCGCGGCGCTGTATGCGCTCACCTGCCATAACCAAGGCCCAAATGACGTGCAAACCATCAATAGCCTCGACGCTCTGCGTGCTGCCACCCGTGCGATAAAAGCTGCGGATAAGTCACTGGCGCTGGTGCCAACCATGGGCGCGCTCCATGCCGGGCATCTCGCGCTGGTCGAAGAGGCTAAACGCCGCGCCGACGCGGTAGCGGTATCGATCTTCGTCAACCCGACGCAATTCGGCCCCAATGAAGATCTCGACGCCTATCCGCGGATGCTGGAGGAAGATTCGGCAAAGTTGCGCGCTGCCGGGGTCGACCTGCTCTGGGCCCCGCCAGTGAGCGAAGTCTATCGCGAAGGGCGCGCCACCCACATCCATGTCGAAGGGCCCAGCAGCGGCTATTGCGGTGGCGCACGCCCGGGCCATTTCGATGGCGTAGCGCTGGTCGTCACCAAATTGTTCAACCAGGTCGAGCCTGATCTGGCTTGTTTCGGCGAGAAAGATTTCCAGCAGCTCGCGGTGATCCGCCAATTCGTGCGCGACCTTGATATCGATGTTGAAATCGTCGGCGTTCCGATCGTCCGCGATGCCGACGGGCTCGCGCTATCCTCGCGCAACGCTTACCTTTCGCCCGATGAACGCAAGGCAGCACTGGCCTTGCCGCACGCCTTGCAAAAGGCCCGAGATGCCATTCTTTCCGGAGGCGATATTGCGGTGATTCTTGCAGACGCGCAAAAGGCAGTTTTGGCAGCCGGATTTTCCAATGTGGATTATTTTGCCCTCGCCGATGCGCAAACGCTGGCCCCTGTAACAACATTGTCGGGCAGGCCGTTACGCTTGCTGGCTGCGGCCAAAATCGGCAAGACGCGGCTGATCGATAATCTGGCGGTCGAATAACTTTCCTCCGCAGCGGATGAAAAAAGTTCGATTCGCGTTAACCATTTATTAGCCATGTTCGGGCGAACACTCTCCTTGCAACAGAGGGGAATTCATCATGGCAAACAGCCTGAAAAGTGCGACCTTTTTAATGGAAAGCCGGATTGCAGACGCGGCACGGGGCAATGCCAATGCGCTGTTCGATCTGGGTGTAGCCTATTCAACCGGAAGCGGCGGCATCGATGTCGATCTGGTCGAGGCACATAAATGGTTCAATCTCGCAGCGCTCAACGGAAACGAAGAAGCCGTCTATTGCCGCGCCGAAATTTCCGACGAAATGACCGCCCGCGAAATCGCCGATGCGCAAAAAGCTGCGCGTGCCTGGCTCAACGAAAATATGCGCCGCGCGGCTTGATTTTCAAAAGACTGGTGGAGCCGAGGGGAATCGAACCCCTGACCTCGTCATTGCGAACGACGCGCTCTACCAACTGAGCTACGGCCCCGCTCCGTACTTACAAAATATAAGAGGCCCGGTGCAGGCTTGCCAGCCCTTAAAGCTGTTGACTCGCCTGCCATGCCGCGAAGGATTGGGCCAATCTTTCAGCCGCAATTTCGCGTCCCGCGCCACGATCAAGCCCCAAGGACGATGACAGCGGCCCGCCCATCAGCGAATCGCCCAAGGCCAGCAGCACCAATTCCATCGTCAATTTGTGCAGGTTGCCATGTTCATGGTCACCCTCGCCCACTTCATCGACCAACCGGTGGATCGCCTCTACGACAGGGTTGAGGGCATCTTCATTCCCGCTGAGCAGCATCCACGCGGCAAGCGCCCCTGCGCCCGCTTTGTCGAAATGATCGAAAATCATGTCAACAAGGTCGCGCGGGCCGATATCGCCCCCGCGAAAGCGATGGATTTGCTCGCCAATTTCGTCGCAGATTGTCTCCGCGTGGAAAGCGGCCAGATCGCGCTGCAAGCCCGAGGCCGAACCGAAATGGTGGAGCAAATTGGCGTGCGTGCGCCCGATACGCCCTGCCACCGCTTTCAGGGTCACCGCTTGCGGGCCGGCTTCGATCAATATGTCGCGCGCAGCCTCCAACGCAGCCAAACGGCTGGCTTCTGGTGACAAACGCTTGCGTGCGACCGCTTCACCCGCTGTCGGAAACTTGACTATTGACATCGATGTTAATTACCTTAAATACCCAGCTCTATCCCTATTTCCCAACTAACAAGGGACAACTCGTGAACGCTCCTGTCAAGATCGATACCGAAATAGCTGTGCAAAAAGCGGCACCGACGCCAGCTGACCTTACCATAACACCACGCGACAGGCGCTTTGGTCGGGGTAACGGGCATGCGCAGGCACGCTGGTGGAATAATGGCAATCCCTTTGCCACCGCCTTCTTCAACGCGCTCTCTACGACATTCCCCAAAGGCGAGGCCTTTTTCATCGAAAGCGTGAAGGCATTTCGCGATGGCGCGTCGCCCAAACTGTCAGAGGAAATTCGCGCATTCACCATGCAGGAGGTGATGCACACGCGCGAGCATGTGGCCTTCAACCGTCGCGTAGTCGATGCTGGCTATGATGTGACGTTCCTCGACGCGCAGGTCGATCATGTGCTCGAACTGATCAAAACGCGCCCGGCGATCGTCAACCTTGCCGCGACCATGGCACTTGAGCATTTCACAGCGATCCTCGCGCGCGAACTGCTCGAAAACCCGAAACATCTGGTTGGCGCAGACCCCGAAGCAGCAGCCTTGTGGCGCTGGCACGCAGTTGAGGAAATCGAACACAAGGCGGTGGCCTACGATACCTGGCTGCATGCGACCAAGGGTTGGAGCCGCTATCGCCGCTGGAAGCTGAAATCGCTGATGATGCTCGTGATCACCACACGTTTCATCCCAGAGCGAATCAAGGGCATGCTCAACCTGCTCGAGCAGGATGGCATCACCGGTTGGAAGGCGAAGCGCGGCATTTTGTGGTACGCATTTGGCAATCCGGGCATGTTCCGCAAGATATTGGGTGCCTGGGCCGCCTATTTCCTCCCGGGTTTCCACCCCTGGAATGCCGACGAAAAGCATCTTATCGCGCGGTATGAGGCCGAAAATCCGGCGACTGCATGATCACGCGTTAACGCCGCAACCGCTTGGCTTTCGGGGATAATCGCGCTTCATTTACCTTTGTTAACCTTAAGCTTTAAGGCCTGATTACGACCGCCGCGCTAAACAGCGGTCGATGGACACCAGCCACATCCACAGCCTGGCCGTTACGCGGACGAAACCTGTCGGCAATCCAAAGCGGATGCATGCCCGGGTTTTCAAGGGTGCCAGGCCCAATTTGCCAACGCGGCATTGGGTCCGCGGCGACATGTTCGCCACCGCATTCCTCAACGCCCTGTCGGTGGTGTTCCCGCGTGGCGAGGCTTTCATGATCGAAGCATTGCACCCCTGGCGCAACCGCACCGAAGGGCGCCTGCAACGGGAAATCGCGACCTTCATCGAGCAAGAAGCGGCACATAGCCGGGAACATGTCGGCTTTAACAAGGCGATCATCGATGCTGGCTACGATATCGAAGCGCTTGATCGTGCCATCAAGCAATTCGTTTCCTTCTTTGCCGGTTGCGGAGAACGGACAAAGTTGGGCGCAACGATGTGCATCGAGCACCTGACTGCGATCGTCGCAGCCGAGATCCTCAAAAATCGCGACCATCTCGAAGGCACCGATCTCGAACTGCGCAAGCTGTGGCTCTGGCATGCGATAGAAGAGGTTGAGCATAAGGCCGTCGCCTTTGACGTCTGGATGTTCGCGACCCGCGAATGGAGCGGCACGCGGCGATGGCTGACCCGCAGCGCGCTATTGCTCGCGGTATCGATCAGCTTTTTCATCAACCGCACGCGCGGGCAGGTGGAGCTGCTACGTCAAGACGGCCTGTCCAAACCGAAAGCCTGGTGGCTCTGCATTCGCCATGGTTTTGCCAAGGACGCGATCGGCCGGAATGTACTTGGCCCTTGGTTCGAATTTTTCCGCCCAGGCTTCCATCCCAACCAGATTGACGACCGCGAGCTGCTGGTGCGTGGAGAGAATATGCTCGCAGCCATCAAACTGGTTACCGAAGGGGCGGCGGGCGACGTCGTGCACGCCAACCCCGCCGTGACAGCCGTACGCGTTTAGGCTGCGCGCCGATTTTCAAATGGCCCGGGTCGCATCGCCCAAATGGCGACGGCATCCGAACAATCTGCATCGTCACCGGTCAGATCCTGCTCATACAATATCGTTGACGCCGCATAGCCGCGCCCTGCGCTGAAACGCTCTTCGCGCTTACCTGTCTGGCGAAAGCCAAGCTTGCGCAAGACGGCCCCGGATGCCGGATTATCGACAAAGTGCGCCGCAACGAGTTTGCGATGACCAACGGTCTTGGCAATATCCACAACCGCGCGGCCGGCCTCGCTGGCAAAGCCCTGACCCCAGAAAGGGCGCGCAATCCAGTAACCGAGTTCAGCTGCACCGCCATGTTCACCAAGGCCGCAGGCCCCGACAATGACCGGCGCACCTTCTGTCCGCTTGTACAGAATGAAATTGGGGAACAGCTCAGGCTGCTCACCATTGACGAACCGGACCGCATCTTCGAACGAATAGGGCCAGGGTGCACGGGCAAGGTTGCGCACGATGCCCTCGTCGGCAATCGCACGGTACAGCGGACCCGCATCTTCGGGCCAGCTGGGTCTCAACAACAGTCTTTCGGTTCTTGCGAACATGGTCTCTCTCCTGACCTGACGGCTGCCCCTTGAAACAATTTAGTGACAGCCTTGTGAAACTTTTCACGCCCCTTGGGGCGAGGTGCAGGGAGAATGGGGCAAAAAGAAAAGGGAGCCGGATGACCCGTCTCCCTTGCGCGATGGGAGGTGTCGCCACCCCCCCGGGTCGTCCAGACGGACAACCCGTTTTGGTTGTCCTATGTTATTCTGCGGCCACTGCCATCATGTCTACCGACACATATTTGCGACCGAGTTTGCCCGCGTGGAATCGGACTCGGCCAGCAGTGAGCGCAAAAAGGGTGTGATCCTTGCCCATGCCGACATTGGCGCCCGGGTACACTTTGGTACCGCGCTGGCGCACGATAATGTTGCCGCCGATCACTTCCTGACCGCCGAACTTCTTCACGCCAAGGCGACGACCCGCTGAGTCGCGACCGTTACGGCTGGAACCACCTGCTTTTTTATGTGCCATGGTCTAAACTCCTGAATTCTTATTCGGCTTTTTTGGCTGCAGCCTTTTTCGGCGCGGCCTTTTTGGCGGGGGCAGCTTCTTCAGCCTTTGCTTCGGCCTTGGGAGCAGCAGCCTTTTTCGGCGCAGCGCCACCAACAGCGGTGATACGCAGCAGCGTCAGCGACTGGCGATGGCCCTGCTTGCGGCGATAGTTATGCCGACGGCGCTTCTTGAAGACGATGACCTTTTCGCCACGCTCCTGCGCAATGATCTCGGCCGAAACGACCAGACCCTTGGCGTCCTTGATCTCGCCACCGTCGCCCGCAAGCAACACATCGTCCAGCGACACGGTGTCACCGGCGTTTCCGGGCAGCTTTTCAACTGCGATCTTGTCTCCGGCGGCGACGCGATATTGCTTGCCGCCTGTGCGCACGATAGCGAACATGGCTTGTCTCAATCTCTTTATATCTGCTTTTTGCCCGTTTTTTGGGCTTTTCCAACGCGCAACAACGAAACACGAGTCCCGAAGGCCCGCATTGGAAGGCGCGCAGCTAGTCGATTGAGTCGGCTTTGTCAACGTGCCTTTCGGCTTTTTTGGCGGGTTTCGGGCAAAGAATGCACCGACGCTTGCCTGCTCGTGCCCTGCCGCCTAAACCTGCTTCATGCATCGCGTCAACCGCCCGTCCATCGGCCTTTTCCTTGGCTCCTGCCTTTTGCTGGGTGCCTGCTCGCTTCCGCAGGGCGAATTTCCATCGCTGGCCAAAAGGCCATATGAAACCAATACGCCGATTGCCGAACCGGCAATGGAGCCTGAAATCCTCTCAACGACCCTTCCCGATTCGCTGCGAACGCAGTTGGAGGCTATACTGGCCCGGCACCAGAATGCCGACGC
>DASUDM010000182.1:0-2021 GCA_036275575.1 Sphingorhabdus sp.
AAACCGCATCCATCTCCACCTGTTATCGGACTCCACCGGCGAAACGCTGGAGAATATTGCCAAGGCGGCGCTCGCGCAGTTCGACGAGGTTGATGTGGTCAAGCATTTCTGGCCGATGGTTCGGTCCGAAGCGCATCTCGAACGCATCCTTGTCGATGTCGCTGCCAATCCAGGCTTGGTGCTTTTCACCCTTGTCAACCTGGCGATGCGGCAAAAGCTGGAGGAACGGTGCCGTTCACTGGGGCTGCCCACCGTTGCTGCACTGGATGCGGTAACCGATGCTCTTTCCGGCATTTTGGGCCAACAGGCAAAGGCCCGGCCGGGGCGGCAGCACGTGCTCGACGCCGCCTATTTCGCCCGCGTTGAAGCGATCCAATATACGATCGCGCATGATGATGGGCTCAACCATCATGAGTGGGAGGAAGCCGATATCGTCCTTGCCGGTGTATCGCGCACATCGAAGACCCCGACCAGCATCTACCTTGCCAATCGAGGGTACAAGACCGCAAACATCCCGCTGGTGC
Organism: Sphingorhabdus sp.; assembly: GCA_036275575.1. Taxonomy (GTDB): domain Bacteria; phylum Pseudomonadota; class Alphaproteobacteria; order Sphingomonadales; family Sphingomonadaceae; genus Sphingorhabdus_B. Next base: position 525 of record DASUDM010000182.1, read on the forward strand.
CTGAATCGCCCCCGCCTGCTGCCCTCTACACATTGAAACACCCCATGGTTGTTGGCCTTGTGACCAGCGCTGACCGTCTGGTGCAGGTTCGCCGCAACCGCTTGCTCTCGCTCAACCAGGCACCTGACACGGATTATGTTGCCGAAGACAAGGTGAAAGCGGAAATTGCCTTCGCCCGCCGAATCTTTGCCGACAATGGCTGGCCGGTCATTGATGTAACGCGGCGCTCGATCGAAGAGAGCGCTGCGGCGATCATCAATCTGTTTAACGAGCGCAACAGCCAGGGGCAGGTTAAGATGATGGAGGGCGAATCTTGAGCCACATCATACTTGCTTCGACAAGTAGTGCGCGAAGGCAAATCCTTGAAAATGCAGGATTAAGCTTTGACGCCATGGCGCCTATGGTAGACGAGGAGGCGCTGAAACTCGCGCTGGAGCAGGAAAATCTTTCCCCTCGCGACCTCGCCGATGCGCTTGCTGAAGCAAAGGCGGTCAAGGTTTCCGCCAAGCATCCGACCGCCTTGGTACTGGGCGCAGATCAGGTCCTGGCCATCGACGATGGACAGTTGCTCAGCAAAGCAGAAAGCCCGGAGCAGGCACGCGAGCAGCTGAAGATGCTGTCGGGCAAAAGCCACCGTTTGTTCAGCGCGCTGGTAGCCGCGGCGGCAGGGGTTCCAGTCTGGCGCTATGTCGGCGTCGTCAGGCTGCTCGTCAGGCCGCTATCCGATGCATTTATCGACGATTATGTCGACCGGAACTGGGATCAGATCCGATATTGTGTCGGTTGTTACCAGATTGAGGGCGAAGGCGCGCAACTTTTCACAAAGATTGAGGGGGATCATTTCGACATCATGGGTATGCCGTTACTGCCGCTGCTGGCATTTTTGCGCGAACGAAAGGATATCGCGTCATGACGTCGTTCCAGCCCGGTTTGGGGCAGGCTTATGCCGAGGTGATTGGTGATCCGATAAAGCACAGCAAATCGCCGGTTATCCATGGGTTTTGGCTGAAGAAACTTGGCATATTGGGTGATTATCGCACGCAGCATGTCCTTGCCGACGGATTGGCCGACTATTTTGAAATCCGGCGTGATGACCCCAACTGGCGCGGCTGCAACATTACGATTCCGCACAAGATTGCGGCGCTGGACCATGTTACCGATCCAGGCGGTATCCGTTCCTCCATAGGGGCAATCAACACCGTATTCCGCGACGAAAAGGGGGCGCTGGTCGGTACTAATACCGATGCTGCCGGATTCTTCGCACCGATATCGGAAGATGAATGGGCGCACCGCGATGCCATTGTTATCGGTGCGGGCGGTGCGGCACGGGCGATTCTCTTTGCCTTGGCACAGGCCGATATCGGATCGGTGACGATACTGGCACGCAGCCCGCTCAAGGCCGCCGCCTTGTTGAGCCATTTTGGCTTGAAAGGTCAGGTCCTCAAGATGGATGCGCCATTGCCGCCTGCCGAGTTGTTGGTGAATTCCAGCCCCTTG
>DASUDM010000183.1:0-3360 GCA_036275575.1 Sphingorhabdus sp.
ACGAACATGAAGGGTAGCGCATAAAGGCCATCAACGATGCGCATCATCAATTCATCGGTGCGCCCGCCAACCCATCCCGCAATCGCCCCCCATGCGACGCCAATGACCAGCGCAACCAGCGCAGCCGCCAATGCCACCGACAAAGTAACCCGCGTGCCAACCAGCAACCGCGCCAGCCGGTCGCGCCCAAGATCATCGGTGCCGAGCAGATGGCCTTCGGTGAACAACCCGACCCGCACGCTATCCCAGTCGATCACGATATGGTCAAAAGGCAGCAAAGGCGGGACAAGCAGTGCGGCCAGCGCAATCAGCGCAACGAGAATGAGCGCGGGTTTCATCCTTCGCGCATCCGGGGATCGAGCCAGCCATAGATCAGGTCGGCAAACAGGTTGAAGAGGATGATCAGCGCGGCATAAAGCGTCACCACACCGAGCACGAGCGGATAGTCGCGGTTGAGCGCGCCCTGCACGAAATAGCGGCCAAGGCCCGGCAGCCCGAAGACGGTTTCGATCACGACTGCCCCAGTCAAAAGCGCTGCGGCTGCAGGGCCAAGATAGCTCGCCACCGGCACCAGCGCGGGACGCAGCGCGTGACGCCGCAGGATAGTCAGCGGCGCGATCCCACGAGCGCGGGCGGCACGAATATGGTCGGAGCCCAGTTCACCTGCCAGCCCGGCGCGCGCCAGCTTTGCAACCGCGCCGGTCACCGGCAACGCCAAGGCAATAACGGGCAGAACGAGCCAGCTCCACCCGTCATTCTGCCCCGAAACCGGCAGCCAGCCCAGCCAAAGACCGAAAACCAAAGCCAGCAACGGCCCTGTAACAAAGGTCGGTAACGCGGTCAGCAGCGTGGCTAGCAGCATCAACACTTCGTCCTGCCATTTGCCCGCGCGCAACGCCGCCCACAGGCCCGTCGAAATTCCAAGAATACTTGCCAGCAGGAGCGCACAACCGCCGATCAGCAACGACACAGGCAGTGCCTCTGCAATCAGCCCGCTGACGGTAAAATCACGATAGACCATGCTAGGGCCGAAGTCGCCTTGCGCAAGGCGCGTAAGGTAAAGCCACACCTGCTCGGGCAGGCTCTTGTCGAGGCCATAGGCCGCCTCCAACGCGGCACGCACCTCTGGCGCCAACGGCCTTTCACCGTCGAACGGCCCACCCGGCGCGATACGCATCAGTATGAAGGACAGCACAATGATCGCGAGCAGCGTCGGTATCGCCGTCAACAGCCGCCGTGCAATCAGTCTGCCCATGAGCCGTGTTTAGAGGCTTAGATTCCCAAAGCAATTGCGGACTTCAGCGATGAACAGCTCGGGCCTTTCCATCGCGGCGAAATGGCCACCTCTTTCGAGTTCGTTCCAATAGACTATATTCTTGTAGCGCGTTTCAGCCCAGCGGCGTGAGGGACGGAACAGTTCCTTGGGGAAGGCGCTAATACCGGTCGGGACATGGATTTCGGGCAGGTTGCCTGCTGCAAAGCTGTGCCAGTAAAGCCGCGCCGACGAAGCGGCTGTGGCGTTGAGCCAGTAAAGCATCACATTGTCGAGCAGGTGATCGCGGCTGAAGACATTTTCGGGATGGCCGTCGCAATCCGACCAGCCGTGGAATTTTTCGATGATCCAGCACATCTGGCCCACTGGGCTGTCGGTCAGCGCATAGCCCAATGTCTGTGGGCGCGTGCTCTGGATCTTCGAATAGCCGCTGTCCTTTTCCTGATACCAACCGGCGCGCATAAGCGACTGCGCTTCGAACGGCGTCGGTTCTGCCATTACCTCAGGCGGGGGAGCGGCGACTGCCATATTGACGTGGATTGCTGCACAAGCCCCCTTGTTCTGCGCACCTATGGCAGAGGTCACCATCGCGCCCCAATCGCCGCCTTGCGCGAAATAGCGGTCATAGCCAAGCCCCCGCATCAGCACATCCCAGGCCTCGGCAATTTTCTCAACCGACCATCCCGCTTCGGCAGGCCTGCCCGAAAAACCATAGCCGGGCAGCGAAGGCAGGACGAGGTGGAAGGCAGGCTGGCTGGTGTCTTGGGGCTCAGTGAGCGCGGTAATCACGTTCACAAATTCGAGCACCGAACCGGGCCAGCCATGCGTCATGATCATTGGGCGGGCGTCGGCACGGCTGCTCTTGATGTGGATGAAGTGGATATCGAGCCCCTCGATTTCCGCCTTGAAATGCGGCCAGCGATTGAGCTCCGCCTCGCAGCGTCGCCAATCATAACCATCCTGCCAGTAAGCGAGCAGTTCCTTGGCATATGCAAGCGGCAGGCCTTGGTCCCAATCGTCGACCGTTTCCTTTTCCGGCAAACGGGTGAGCGCCAGGCGCGCTTGCAGGTCGTCCAATGCTGATTGATCGATCGAAACGGTGAAAGGTCGCGGCGAAAATGACATAGGGGCTCCAATCCTGTTTGGTGGAGCCAAATTGTCGGCTATTTCGGTTTCGCGCAAGCGATCAGATAATGTGCCATGCCCTCAATGCCTGAACCAGCCCGAGCAGGCAGAGCGCGACTCCTCCAACAATCCGGATTCTTGCGAGCGGAATCGATTGTGCCAGCCGCTCCTTGAGCAATATCGCCGGAACCACCGCCACCACTATTCCCAGCCAACCGCCAATCGCAGGAAACAGCCAATGATCGGCGCGTGCGGCGTTGGCGGCGATGATGAATTGCCCCTTATCGCCAAATTGAAGGATGAAGATGCCCAGAAAGGCTGTCAGGAACGGGCCGGTTTTCCAACCACTGAGCAAATCCACAGGCCTGCGCCACGCCAGCATTGCAACACCTGCGAGAAAATGCGCGAGCCCGTTGAACAACCGCACCGGATCCTGGCTGATCCACTGGTCGATGAACGATCCGGCATAGGCCGAGATCAGGCAATTGATCAGGCTGGCGGCGGCAAGTCCGATTATGACAGGCCGGTTGCCGGCAAATCGGATAGCCAGGGCCGCCGCAAGAATCTGCGTTCGATCCCCGGTTTCGGTGAGAATCAGCGTCAGGAATGAAGCGATCAGGCTGTCCATCGGCCTTGCCTAGCGCAGCCTTCGCAGCGCTTCAGCCGCCGAGGCGGATCGCCACCGAAGCCAGCAGGGCTTCCGAGGCGGCCGGGTGCAGGTGTGCGATGCCGATCGCGTCAGACATGATCCCCAGAAAGCTCTCGGTGACAGCATTGCTGCCATGCGCACCAAAACGCTGCAAGGCGGCTTCAAAGGTTGCGGCGATTTCGGAAATGGCAGTCAGGCCGTGGCGGGCCGATGTTTCGCGGATGTTTTCCAGCCGCATCAGGAACTGCAATGGATTGGCATCATAAGCAGTCATCCGCAGCGCCTCTACCAATTCGCCAAGTTCTGCACGAAT
>DASUDM010000184.1:0-3840 GCA_036275575.1 Sphingorhabdus sp.
GCACAAACATGCCTTCAATCCGGCCCGCCCGATGATGAGCTGGGGCCATTTGTTCATGGCCGACGCTTCGGTGATCGAAACCGCATCCACGCGCCGCGTCCTTCTCTATCGTGATCCCTATGACTGGGTGATCGCCCGCGCCCGCTTTTTCCTGTCCGAACAGTTCAGCGGCAATGTCGACCATCTGAAATCGGGCGAGTTCGATGTCGATGAGCTGTTGACGATGATGATTTTCGGCCTTCCCGGCAAGGCACCCTCGCACAACGACATCTACGAACTCAATGTCGCCGCATGGCTGGGTACCAAGACATTTATCGTGAAATATGAGGATCTTGTTCACAACCTCGGCATCATCGACAGCGATGCAGCCGATGTCTATTTCGCAACCCTGTTCGAAGCCTGCGGGATCGAACGGCCGGACGATTGGCGCGAACGGATCGTCATCGGTTCCGACCGCAACCAAAGCGGAACCGCGCGCGAGCAACTGACCGGTATCGCTGTCGAGTTTCCCGAAACGCTGGGCGCCCGGCACAAGGCGCTGGTCGATTACCAGGCGCCGGGCTTGCGCGCTTTGCTTGGCTACGCATAGGGTCTTTCCGCATGAACCAGACCACCATTTCCGCCTATCCCTTGCTCGCCCAGGCCGAAAAACTGGTGCAGGCCGGCAAGCTCGAGGAAGCGGCCCAAAAGGCGATGGCGCATTTGCGGCAAAAGCCGGATGAGCCGCGCGGCCTTGCGCTGCTTGGCACGGTTGCGATGCAGCTGGGCGCGCTGGGGCAAGCCGAACTGTTCCTGCGCAAAGCGATAGCAAAGGGCGCACGCGACCTTGATACCCGCCGCCATCTTGCCTCGACCCTCAACCAGCAGGAAAAACTGGGTGAGGCGAGCGCGATGTTCACGATGCTGCGACAAGAGAGCAGCGATCCGGTTTTTGGCGGGATGCTGGGCATCATCCTCGACAAAATGGGGAAGACCGAGGCAGCGAAGGACATCCGCAAAGAACTGGTCGAAAGCCATCCCGAACGGCCGCATTACTGGATCGCCTATGGCCACAGCCTGCGCGCAGAAGGTCAGGTTGAAGAGGCTGTCGCCGCCTATCGCAAGGCAGCCGAAATCGATTTTGAATGCGGCGAGGCCTGGTGGGGCCTTGCCAGCATCAAAAGCCGGGTGCTGACCGACGAGGATATTATCGAGATGCAGCGCGCGATTGATGTCGCGATCGATATCCGCAACAGCGCCCCCACCCATTTCGCGCTCGCCCGTGCCTATCATGACCGCAAATCCTATGACAAAGCGTTCCACCATTATTCGATCGGCAACCAGCAGCGCGCCGAAAGCATCGGATACCAGGCGCAGGAATTGACCGACGAGGTCGACGAGACGATCCGGACGGTCGATGCCGCCTTCATCCAGCGGCTCGATCGGGCATCGGCGGAAGCGGTGACGCCGATCTTCATCGTCAGCCTGCCGCGTTCGGGTTCGACCTTGCTCGAACAGATGCTCGGTAGCCATCCTGCGATGGAGCCGGTGGGCGAGCTGCCCTATGTGCCCGCAATCCTGCGGTCGGTGATGGAAATGGCGACCCGGCGCGGCAAGGTGACCGTGCCGCAGCTCGTCGCGGCCATCCCCGATGAACAGGCCAATGCGATGGGGCGCGATTACCTTCGCCGTGCGCAATTGCACCGCAAGACCGATCGCCCCTATTTCATCGACAAGCTGCCGCACAATTGGAGCAACACGCTGTTTATAAAGCGGATTCTACCCAATGCCCGGATCATCGATATCCGCCGCCCGCCGATGGATTGCTGCTTTTCCAATTTCTCGCAATCCTTCTCGACCGCGCATGCCTCCTCCTTCGCACTCGAGGATATCGGCCAATGCTATGCCGATTATGTGCGCTATATGGAACATCTTGATCGCGTTGCGCCGGCGATGGTGCACCACATCGCTTATGAACGCTTGGTCGAGGATGCCGAGACCGAATTGCGCACGACGCTCGGCTATCTTGGCCTCGAATGGGACCCTGCGGTTCTCGAATTCCACAAGCTCGATCGCGTCGTCCGCACGCCGAGCAGCGAACAGGTCCGCCGTCCGTTGAATCGCGACGGGATGGATACCTGGAAGCCCTATGCGCAATGGCTCGAACCACTTCGTGCGAAACTGGGGACGCTTGCGGAACGCGAATGGAGCACGCTGGGTTAGTAAGTTGACAGGCAGAGAGGGCGGAAAATCGCTGGCTTTGGCGGAAAAAGCGCGATTCCGGCTTGAACTTTGGGCCAATTCGCTATAGGGGCGCGTGCGTTAGGCCGCAGCTTGGTTGCGGCTGTTTTCATTTTTGCCGCAGAAATGGCTGGTTTTTTGCCATCTCGGCCGATTCGATGCGGCCAGAATGTTTGGAGTTTGGATTTTTTATGCAGATTATCGTTCGCGACAATAATGTGGACCAGGCGCTGCGGGCCCTGAAGAAGAAATTGCAGCGTGAAGGCGTCTACCGCGAAATGAAGATGCGTCGCCATTATGAAAAGCCGTCGGAAAAGCGCGCCCGTGAAAAGGCTGCCGCTGTTCGCCGCGCGCGCAAGATGGAACGCAAGGCTGCAGAGCGCGACGGCAACCGTTAATCGGTTCCTTGCATGTGCAAAAAAGAGGGCGTCCTTCCGGGCGCTCTTTTTTTATCTGCACAACTGGTTATTAGGGCCGCAACAACGTCCCACGAGAGGTGCCACCATGTCCGTTACGACCGTTCCCATCCAGCCGATCAAAAAAGGTTCGCTTCCCAAATTTTGGGCCGGAATCGCTGTGGTGGCACTTGCCGGTGCGGGCCTTGCCTGGTGGGGCACGGGCAGCATCCGCAGCGACTATGCCAGCAATGAACAATATCTGGCCGACAATGCCGATGCGGATGGCGTTACGGTCACCAAATCCGGTCTGCAGATCCAGACGATCCGCAGCGGCGAAGGCACCCCGCCGACCGACAATGATGTGGCGATGATTTCAATTACCGGAACGCTGCGCGATGGCACCGTCTTCCAGGAACCGGCTTCAGGGCCCTTCCCGGTATCGGGCGGCATCCCCGGCTTCACCGAAGCGCTGAAGCTGATGCAAAAAGGCGGCAAGTACAAAATCTGGATCCCGTCAGAGCTGGGCTATGGCCCCAACGACATCCCCGATCCCAAAACGGGTGAGGTTGGCATTCCCGGCGGCAGCGTGCTGATTTTCGACGTCGAACTGCAGGATTTCCTGCCGCGCGAACAGTTTGAAGCCGCGATGCAGCAACAGCAGGAACAGATGCAAAAGGCGGCTGGCGAAGCTGCCGCTGCTGGGGCACCACCGCCACAAAACTAAGCTATGCGCTTCGTAACCCGCGATTAACCGGTTTTGCCTATGTTCCCCTCGCAGTTGCGTAGGGGAATGACATGACTTTCCAGTTCGATCAGTTTGCCGCAGCCATCCGTGCAGGTGGCGAAATCACCGCGCGTGATACGCTCATGCTGCGCCAGGCGATCTGGAACGACGGCATTTTGACGCAGGCCGAGGCGCAGGCCCTGTTCGAATTGAACGCGATGGCGAAGTCGAAAGACCCCGAATGGATCGCCTTTTTCACCGAAGCAGTGTGCGACTATGTCATCGATGGCAGCGAGCCGAAGGGCTATGTCAGCGAAGAAAATGCGCTGTGGGTGGTCGAGGAAATTGACAGTGACGGCCGCGTCGAAAGCGCAGGCGAGCTTGAACTGCTGGTCAAACTTGCCGAAAAAGCGATCGAACTCCCCAATGTCCTCAAATTCTATGCGCTGGACCAGATCGAGCGCATCGTTGTCACCGGCGATGGCCCGACACGCGAGG
>DASUDM010000185.1:0-7060 GCA_036275575.1 Sphingorhabdus sp.
CGATGTCGCGCTCGAATGGAATGACAGCTATTACGAAAATGTCCTCTGCTTCACCAACAACATCCCGCAACGCGATGGCGGCACCCACTTGGCGGCCTTCCGCGCGGCTCTGACCCGCACGATCAACAATTATGGCGAGAAATCGGGCATCCTGAAAAAGGAAAAGGTCAGCCTGACCGGTGAAGATATGCGCGAAGGCCTGACCGCGATCGTGTCGGTCAAACTGCCCGATCCCAAGTTCAGTTCGCAAACCAAGGATAAGCTGGTTTCCTCCGAAGTGCGCCAGCCGCTTGAAAGCCTGATGGCGGACAAGATGGCCGAATGGCTGGAGGAAAATCCGGCCCACGCCAAGGCGCTGATCCAGAAGATCGTCGATGCCGCGGCTGCGCGCGAAGCAGCCCGCAAGGCCCGCGAACTCACCCGACGCAAAGGCGCGATGGATATCGCCTCGCTCCCCGGCAAGCTCGCCGATTGCCAGGAACGTGACCCCGCCAAATCCGAACTGTTCCTGGTCGAGGGCGACTCGGCAGGCGGTTCGGCCAAGCAGGGCCGCGACCGGCATTATCAGGCGATCCTGCCATTGAAGGGCAAAATCCTGAACGTTGAACGCGCACGGTTCGACCGGGTTATTTCATCGAAGGAAGTCGGCACCCTCATCCAGGCGATGGGCACCGGTATCCGCGACGATTTCAACCTGGAAAAGCTGCGCTATCACAAGATCGTTATCATGACCGACGCCGATGTCGACGGCAGCCATATCCGCACGCTTTTGCTCACATTCTTCTATCGCCAGATGAAGCCGATCATCGAGGCAGGGCATCTCTACATCGCCCAGCCGCCGCTCTACAAAGTGGCGAAGGGACGCAGCGAGATTTACCTCAAGGATGATACCGCGCTCGACAACTATCTTGTCGATGCCGGCATTGTCGGGATGGTGCTCGATAGCCCGCAAGGACAGCGTAGCGGCAATGACTTGACGGCGCTGGTCGATCACGCCCGCCGGATGCGCAGCCTGATGACTTATGTGCCCCGCCGCTATGATCCAACGATCATTGAGGGGCTGGCATTGAACGGCGCCCTAGCGCCCGAACTGGAAGGCCAAGAACGCGAAGCCGCCGTTGCCAAGGCAGCTGCATGGATGGACGCGCAGGACGTTGAAAGTGTGTGGACCGGCCGGGTTTCCGAAGAGGGCGGCTATCATTTCGAACGTCGCTGGCGCGGCGTTTCCGACCATCACATTATCGAACGCAGCTTCCTGATCAGTGCCGAGGCCCGCAAGCTTCACCGATTGGCGCAGGAAGAGGCCGAAAGCTATCAGGTGCCAGCAAGGTTGGTCAAATCCGGTGCCGCGGCGGTCGAAACGGATGCCGATGGTGAAGCCGTGGACAGCGAAGCCGTGCAAAGCCCTGCATCACGCAAGGCGGCGAACGACAAGGCGATCACCCGCCCGTCGGAACTGCTCGATGCCGTACTGGCTGCAGGCCGCAAGGGCCTCTCGATTTCGCGCTACAAGGGGCTGGGTGAAATGAACGCCGAGCAGCTCTGGGAAACCACGCTCGATCCAACCGCGCGTTCGCTCCTGAAAGTGACGATCGAAGACAGCCAGGAAGAAGGCGAGATTTTCGAGAAGCTGATGGGTGATGTCGTCGAACCGCGCCGCGACTTCATCCAGGAAAATGCATTGAACGTCGCCAATCTCGACGTTTGAGCATTTCTATCGACTTTCGCCCGAGATATTGCCCGATGCGTTGATGGCGCCGAGCAGCGGATACAATTCCTTGCAGGCCAGCTCGAGAGCTGTCCATTGCTGGGCGGTATCGCGCAGTGCTCCAGCCGCCAGCGCATCGAGATATTCGGCCTTGCGCTGGGCAAGATCGGTTTCGACTGCCTTGGGATCATTATCGTCGGACAGCATGGACCGCGCGGCTGTGGCAAAATCTTCTGCAGTCGCCTTCTGCGCATCGCCAGCTGCAGCGCCCTCATCACGTGTCAGGCGATCCGCTTCTATCGTATGAAAAGCGGCGCAGCGAAGCAGCGTGTCATAGGTTTCTGCATCGTTGGCTTGTGCGAGCAAAAGCAATGGCAACAGGATCATGATGACGGCCTACAAAATCTTGATGAGCAATGGCTGAACCAACTCATTTGGCGGCGCCATAACCCTCTTCATCGACGATCGCGAGGGCCTTTGGCTCAAAGCCGATACAGGCCTGGTTGAGTTGTTCCATCTCGCTCTTGTGCTTCTCTGGCTCGATCGTCGCCGAATCCTCGAATAGCCCTTTTACCGTTTCCTCGATCCGGGCTTCGGCCTCTTCGGGTTTGTCTTGCGGCATCTTGGCATAGCTGGCCAGCAGGAACATCACCGCTTTTTCTTCAGACTGTTTGGCAGCATCGCTCTGCGGCGTCGCGCTCGATGCCATGTAAATATGATAAGCGGCGCAACCGACAGCGGCATCAAAAAGCGCTGCATCGGTTTCAGCCTGTGTGGCAGGAACTTCAGGCTCTGTCATGGCAAGGGCCGCTATAAGGAGCAGGGTCGCTGCCATGGCTTATCCTTTCAAGTGTTGGGCAATGGCTTGGGCGAGCCTTGCCACCATGTCAATCAGCCGATTGCAGCTGCCTGCCATTCTGGAAGCGCCAGCGAGGCCATATTTTCAACGCGCCGCAGTTCGACTGCAAGCCCCAGTTCCGGATAGCTGGTTCGCGTCCGGGCAGGGTCGGCCTCAGCTATTGGTACGACCACCAGCCGTCGGTTGACCTTTTGCCGCCAGTTCATACGCGCCGTATTCTCCTGTCCGACATAGCAGCCCTTGCTGAACGAAACACCATTGAGTTCAGCGGCGTTGGCTTCGAGCCATAAGGTTGCGTCACTGCCCACTTCGGCAATTCCCTCAACAACCCCAAGCGACAGGCGATGGGCGCGATAGAGCGGGCTGATGTCAACATCATCCGGGCTGATAGGCGCAATCCAGCGAACGCCTAATCCGGCCAGACGCGGATCCGCATGGCGTTCAGGGGCGGCAGCTGCCCAGAACACACCCAACGCTGGATCGACGGATATCGCGATCTTGCGCCGCAAACGGTAAAGCGAGAGACGTTTGGCCAAAGCTTCGGCTTGCGCAGCCTCGCAATCGATCAGCACATCCTCGCCATCGGCCCAGAGGAAAAAGTCGAAGAGGGCTTTGCCTTGCGGGGTCAGCAACCCGGCCCATACCGGCAATTCGGCCTGTGTGTCGTTGGTCACCAAACCTTGCAGGAAGGCGCGGATATCCTCTCCTTCCTCTAGGTGCGACAGCCTGATAATGGCGCGATCGAACAAACGGGGTGCAGACATGGGTGACAGATAGGGAGCCACATGACTAAAGGGAAGCCATGACCGCAACGACTCTTACTATCCGCCGCCCTGACGATTGGCATGTTCACTTGCGCGATGGCGACATTCTGAAAGGCGTGCTGCCGTACACAGCGCGCCAGTTCGCCCGCGCCATCGTGATGCCGAACCTTTCCCCGCCGGTAATCCGTGCAGCCGATGGTGCCGCCTATCGTGACCGCATTATGGCAGCGTTGCCCGACGGAATGGATTTTACGCCGTTGATGACCGCCTATCTGACCAACGGCACCGATGCGGATGACCTTGCAGCAGGCTTCACCGACGGCGTCTTCACCGCGGCCAAATTATATCCCGCCCACGCCACCACCAACAGCGCCCATGGCGTGACCGATATCGCGAACATCTATGGCGTGCTCGAGCGGATGCAGGCCATCGGCATGCCTTTGCTGATCCATGGCGAGGTGACCGACCATGATGTCGACATTTTCGATCGGGAGGCGGTGTTCATCGAGCGCACCTTGAACAAGGTGGTGCGTGATTTCCCTGAATTGCGGATTGTTTTCGAACATATCACCACCGCAGAGGCAGTCGATTTCGTGGTTGCAGCGGGGCCCAATATTGGCGCCACCATCACGCCGCAGCATTTGCATATCAACCGCAACGCGATGTTCGCTGGCGGCATCCGTCCGCATGCCTATTGCCTGCCGGTGGCCAAGCGCGAAAAGCACCGCCTCGCGCTGCGCAAGGCAGCGGTATCGGGCAATCCCAAATTCTTCCTCGGCACCGACAGCGCACCGCACGCCGTATCAGCCAAGGAATCGGCCTGCGGTTGCGCGGGCATTTTTAACGCTCCCTTTGCGATCGAAAGCTATGCGCTGGTTTTTGAAGAAGAAGGCGCGCTCGAAAAGCTTGAGGGCTTCGCTTCCGAATTCGGCCCACGCTTTTACCGCCTGCCGCTTAACGAGGATCAGATCACCCTAATCAAGGCACCGGTCGAAGTACCGCTGTCCGTCAATGCGAATGGTACCCCGGTTTCACCTTTCCATGCTGGCGAAACCATCGGCTGGAAGTTTTCAGCCGGCTGATCGCATCCTGCGCAGCGCATCAAGGCTGAACAGTGCGATCGCGGTCCAGATCAGGGCAAAGCAAGCCAGCTTGGTGGCATCGAGCGGTTCATCATAGACGAACGCGCCCAGCAGGAAGACGATCGTCGGCGCGAGATATTGGACAAAGCCCAGCGCGGTATAGCTCATCTTGCGCGCGGCGGTTGCAAACAGCAGCAGCGGGATGACGGTGATGGCACCGCCTGCGGCAAGCAGCGCCTCGGTACCCAAATCCCTGAACCCACCAGCCTGCATCACGCTCCATATGCACACCGCCAGCGCTATCGGGCCAAGCAGGCAAAGTTCAACCGCAAGGCCCGGCACTGAGCCAGTGGGGGCTGTTTTGCGGACAAGGCCGTAGGTTCCAAAACTGAATGCCAGGGTCAGGCTGATCCATACAGTCTCGAGCGACCCGCTAAGCAGGATCGCGACAGCCAATGCCGCAATCGCAACCGCCCACCCCTGCAATTTCGTCAACCGTTCGCCCAGGAACAAGCGGCCCAGCAAGACGTTGACGAGTGGATTCAGATAATAGCCGATGCTGGTCGCCAGTACGCGTTCGGTGGTGATGGCCCAGACATAAACCAGCCAGTTGATCGCAATCAGCACAGCTGACAGCATCATTGCCCGCCGCGCCTTGGGATTGGAAATGGCGGCGGTGAATTCGACCCACTGCCGCCGGAAATAGAGGATGATGAACACCACCGGCACCGACCAGACGATGCGGAACGCCAATATGTCGATCGCCGGTACCTGTTTCAGCAGCTTGAAATAAACGGGGAGGAAGCCCCAGATCAGATAGGCCGAAAAGGCATAAGGCAGCCCGCCGCCCTGCGGCTGTTGGTGATCGGCGCTGTTCATGTTGGTGGTGCGTTTAGATTATTCCGCCGCCCAACCACAGCCTTATTGCGCAAATAGCAACGACGACGAGGCAGAAATTACGACCGCTGTTCTTTTCCGAGGCGAAGCCGAAAGCCACGCCAACCCCGGCAATCACGATAATCAACCAGTTGAGCCAGCCCAGAAGCGGAAAGAATGCAGGGATTGCGAGCACCAGAGCGATGAGGCCCAATAGGAATGCGATGATATTTGCCATGGAATGAAGCTAGGACTGTGCGAGCTGCATGGCAAGCTCCGAACCGACAACGCTTCGACGCTCGCGCAACACCGTTCGACGAACATATCTGCTTTCGTCTAGTCTTTGTTCATGTAAAATCGGCGCAATGGCTGCAGCCAATAAGGAGAAGATCATGAAGAAACTGATCGCAACCACTGCTGCTTTTGCCCTCGCCTTGCCCGGCGTGGCTCTTGCAGACCCGCCCCGCCATGCCCCGGCGCATGGATATTACAAGAAAAAACAACGTAATGCCGAACCGATATACCGCGACACCCGCGTCTGGCGTGGCAGCGATGATCGCTATTATTGCCGTCGTAGCGATGGGACCACAGGCCTGATCATTGGCGCGGCGGGCGGCGCCCTCATCGGCCGCGCCATCGACACCCGCGGTGATCGAGCGCTCGGCACGATCCTAGGTGCGGCAGGTGGCGCCATTCTTGGCCGAGAAATCGACCGCGATCGTTATCGCTGCCGTTAAACCACGTGCGGCGGGCCGGGGCCTAGCTGGCGCGGAAACGCACCGGCAAGGTCTTGAGCCCGCCGACAAAAGTAGAGTTCGCCCTTTTGGGTTCGCCTGCCAATTCGATCGAATCGAGCCGGTCGAGAATTTCTTCGAACAATATTCGCATTTCCAGCCGGGCCAGATGCAGCCCTAGGCACTGGTGTGCACCTGCACCGAAGGCGATGTGCCGGTTCTGGTCACGCGTCGCATCAAATTTGCGCGGCTCTTCAAATTGTGCCGGATCATGGTTGGCGGCGACATAGTTGATCATCAGCCAGTCGCCCTTGGCAATCTTCACGCCGGCAATTTCGACATCCTCATTCGCCATGCGCATGAAATGCTGCACCGGCGTGGTCCATCGGATTGCCTCTTCGACGATGCCCGGAACCAGGCTGCGGTCCGCCTTCACCTTGGCGAATTGCTCCGGATCCTTGGCCAGAGCCAGCATCGCGCCAGCCGTACTGGCTGAAGTCGTGTCATGCCCGGCAGCGGCAACGATGATGTAATAACCGGCCAAGTCGAGCGGATCGAGCGGTTGGCCATCGATAGTCCCGGTTGCGAGGATTGTAGCAACATCCTTGCCCGGATTCTGGCGGCGATCTTCGGCCAGTTTCTCGAAATATTCGGTGAAATCCTTGACCGCGCCAAGCACGATTTGCGAAATCTGCTCGGGCGACAGGTTGGCCATGCCCGTCTTGTTGAGATCCTCATCCTGCCCGCCGAACATCTGCTGCGTCAGGAACAGCATGCGCGGCTCGTCTTCTTCGGGCACGCCCAATATCTGCATCACCACATGGAGCGGATAGGGCGCCGACACCAACGGCACGAAATCCGCCTCCGGCCCCGCGGCAATCAAGCGGTCGACTGTGCGCTTGGCGAGATCGCGGATATCGGCCTCGATCAGTTTCAGGTTCTTGGGCATGAACCATTCCTGCGTCAGCCGCCGCAGCTTGGGATGCTTGGGTGCATCAAGCGCGACCAACGACTGGACGAGGTTGGGTGAGCCACCG
>DASUDM010000186.1:0-2803 GCA_036275575.1 Sphingorhabdus sp.
CGTTTTCGACTAGCTTGGTCATCTCCGCCGAGCGTGCATCGGTGGTGACGCATTCGCCACGCACAAAGCGCTTGTAAAAGGACAATGCCTTGCGCGCGCAACGCGGGGTAATGCCGCCGATCGAACGGTCGTTTGAAATCAGCTCTTCCAGTATCTTTCCGGGAAGAACCCGCTCCGGGCAGTAAGCAATGGCGATGTCGGGCGTGTCACCCGTCACGCCGGGGACCTTCAGGTCGGGCCGCAACTGCGCGATAAGGTCTTTCACACGGTCGGTGGTGCCGACAGGCGAGGTGGATTCGACGATCACCGTGTCGCCCGCCTTGAGCGCAGCCGCAATGCTGGTGGCAGCGGCGAGGACATAGCTGATATCGGGTGCGTGGTTTTCACCAAAAGGCGTGGGCACCGCGATCACGAACACATCTGCAGGCTCAACCATCGTTGAGGCACGCAGCAGTTTGCGCTGCACCACACCCTGCACAAGGCCGTCGAGATCGACTTCCTCGATATGGATTTCGCCGCGGTTGATCGTTTCGACCACCTCGGCATTCACATCGACGCCGAGCACGCGGCAACCCGACCGGGCGATGATCGCCGCGGTAGGCAGGCCGATATAACCTAGCCCCATTACACACACATCGGGTTTCTTATCGACAAGCATCAGCTACCAGTCCTGCTATGCGGATGGCCGCCCTGCCATCCCCGAAAGGGTTATGCGCGCGCGCCATCGTTGAATAGGCCGCTTCATCGTCAAGAAGCGTAAAAACTTCCGCAACGATCCGATCCCGGTTGGTACCGACCAGTTTTGCGGTGCCTGCAGTCACGCCCTCCGGGCGCTCCGTTGTCTCGCGCATCACCAGCACCGGTTTGCCCAGCGCCGGCGCTTCCTCCTGCACTCCGCCGCTGTCGGTCAGCATGATATGGCTGATCGCAAGGAGACGCGCAAAATGGGGGTAATCGAGCGGCTCGATCATTGCGACATTCAGGTTCGAGCCAAGCCGCGCGTCCATAACCTTGCGCACATTGGGGTTGAGATGGACCGGGAAGATCACTGCCACATCATCGCGCGCCGCGATTTCACCAATTGCCGAAGCGATATTCTCCATGCCCTCACCGAAATTTTCGCGGCGATGCGTGGTGACGCCGATAATGCGCTTGCCTTCGAACCGCGCCTCCATCTCAGACAGCCCGGATGCGAGCGCAGGGTCTGCGGCAATCTTTTCGGTCACCCAATGCAGCGCGTCGATCACGGTATTGCCGGTGACGTGGATCCCCGCTTCAATGATTGCCTCCGCCCGTAACGCCGCAGCCGATACTTCGGTGGGCGCGAAATGCTGATCGGCGATGGTACCGATGATCTTGCGGTTCACTTCCTCGGGCCAAGGCTGGTAGATGTCGTAACTCCGCAGCCCCGCCTCGACATGGCTGACAGGAATTTTTCGATAATAGGCCGCCAGAGCGCCGACCATCGCGGTTGCCGTATCGCCCTGCACGATAACGCGCGCGGGCTTTTCCGCATCCATCACTGTCCCGATACCGGTTAGCAGCTTTGCGGTCAGCGTATCGAGCGACTGGTCCGGGGCCATCACGTTAAGGTCATGGTCTGGTGCAATCTCGCCAATCTGCAGGACCTGGTCGAGCATCTGGCGGTGCTGCCCAGTGACAAGCACACGCACCTCAATGTCGCCGCGCGCCTTCAATGCATGCACGACCGGAAAAAGCTTGATCGCTTCCGGACGCGTGCCAAATATTAACAGGACGACGGCTTTACTATTCATTCCCATGCTTTAGCGGCAGAGGCATTAAATTCATACTAAAGCGCCTGTTAAGGGTTGTGAAATCTCCTAATCGGCATCGGTTCGACAAAATCGGCTGGAACCTGCACCCGGCTTCGTCTAGCAGGCGACTATAGTTTTCAGGAACACGGAATCATGAAGAAAATTGCCCTTCCACTTGTTGCTTTGTCGCTTCTTGCCGGCTGCGCAGGCCCGGGACAACTTGGTGGGGCATCAAACATCACGGTGATGCAAGGCAGCGAACTGCCCGCGCCCGATCGTGCCGATTTGCTCTCCGAATCGCGCCCCTACCTGATCGGGCCGTTCGATAAGCTGATGATCGATGTCTTCGGCATCGAGGAGTTGAGCGAAAAAGAAGTCCAGACCGATGCCAGCGGCCGCATATCGTTCCCGCTAGCCGGTGTGATCGAGGCAGCAGGCAAGACCCCGGCAGAGATTGAGGAAGAGATCGAAGCACGTCTGCGCTCGCGATATGTGCGCGATCCGCAGGTGACGGTGAACCTCAAGGAAACCGTAAGCCAGGTGATTACCGTTGACGGGCAGGTCAAGAAACCAGGCCTCTATCCGGTGATCGGCAAGATGACGTTGATGCGCGCTGTTGCAACTGCTGAAGGCACCGCAGAATTCGCCAAGCTCGACGATGTCGTCATTTTCCGCACCGTGAAAGGCCAACAACTAGCCGCATTGTATAACCTGAAGGCAATCCGCCGCGGCAATTATGACGATCCGGAAGTGTTTGCCAATGACGTGGTCGTGGTTGGCGATTCACAAGCCCGCCGCCTGTTCCGCGATGCGCTGCAATTGTTGCCAGTCCTGACCACTCCGCTGGTGATCGCACTTCAGAACAACAACTAACGGCCATTCGAACGGCACAGTTCGAAATCGTTTGATAATATCAAAAAGCGGCGCGCCGATATTTCGGAGCGCCGCGTTTTTGTCGTGATACCGCCCACCGAAGCAGGCGGCACTCAAATCAGAACTTCACACCGACCTTCACGCCATAGAAGCGC
>DASUDM010000187.1:0-6756 GCA_036275575.1 Sphingorhabdus sp.
CCTGACTCCGCCGGGGGCATTTTCGTTCAAGACTGCTTTTGACGAGGATTATGCCCGCTTTTCGCCAGGGGTGTTGCTGCAGATCCATAACCTTGCCCTATTGGAACGCGAGGGAATTGAATGGTGCGATAGCTGTGCCGCGCAAGATCATCCGATGATCGACAGCATCTGGTCCGGTCGTCGTGCGATCGGCCGATATTCGGTTGCGATCGGCGGGCCAGTTCGTCGGGCGGGTTTCGCCATATTGTTGGCTGCTGAGAAAGCCAAAGGCCGATTGCGGCAAGTAAGTTCCAGAAAAATTATTAAAGACAATGAGATGTCGACATGACCCAGATTTTCAATGAAGATGTGCGTGCCGCATTTGCCCAAAACTATCCCGAAATACCGCATCAGCTGCAGCATAATCTGCGCGAGCACCCGTTGCTGACATTAGAGGCACTGGCGCAGCTGGCCGAGAGCCTGCCCGCTGCATCCATCGAGTATAATAAGGGTGATCTGCCCACCGGCGTCGATCCCAATTCGGATATCGCCAATGGTCTTTCCATCGGCGATACCATTCGCACCGTGGATGTATGTCGCAGCTGGGCCGTCCTCAAGAATATCGAGCAAGTACCTGAATATCACGCTTTGCTGCTCGAACTGCTGGGCGAGTTGAAACCGATAATCGAAGCTAAAACCGGCGCGATGCTGATGCCGCAGGGTTTTGTCTTTGTTTCATCGCCCGATGCAGTCACGCCCTATCATTTCGATCCGGAACATAACATCTTGCTGCAACTAAAGGGCAGCAAGACGATGACACAATTTCCAGCAGGAGACCCAGCCTATGCGCCCGATGAAACGCATGAGGCCTATCACACCGGGGGGCATCGCAACCTTGTCTGGAATGAAGATTTATCAAAAGGGGCAACCGATTGGAACCTTCAGCCGGGCGAAGCGGTTTTTGTGCCCGTGATGGCACCGCATCATGTGAAGGTCGGCCGTGACCCGTCGATCTCGTTGTCCATCACTTGGCGCAGCGATTGGAGCTACGCCGAAGCCGATGCTCGCGCCTTTAACAGCATCCTTCGCAAATCGGGTATGCGTCCGCGCGCACCCGGACGGTACCCCGCGCAGAACAAGGCAAAGGCCTATGCCTGGCGGGTCATCCGCAAATTGCGCGGCGCAGGTTAAAACCGCTTACGGAAGCTCAGCTCGAACACGCGGCCCTGCGGATCGAGGAAACCGCGTTGGTAGCTGAGCGGCGTGTCGCCATTATTGTCGCGAACCTTGATATAGTCGTTGAGCACATTCTGGACGCGGAAGGCGATGCGGCTGCCTTTCAGGAATGGTAGCTTCTTGGTCAGATCGCCGCGCTGGTCGAGGCTGATGAACAGGAAGCTGTTGAGGCTGAACTGGTCGCTGAAAAAGAGGTCGCTGCTGCCAGGCAGCCCTGTGCCATCCGCGCGGGTTGCACCACGATAGGTCCCTTCGAACCGCAGGCCCATACCCTTGTGGAATACGCCTCCGTTCAGCGACAATTCGTGTCGCGGGGATCCGCCAAGGTTGCTGGTCGCGGATCCATCGAGCAGGTCGAGCACAGGCACGCCCGGCGCAATCAGGATTTCATCCTTTAGGCGGTAAGTGTGATACAGGGCGATCTGCCAGCGGCTCGGTGGTCCGCCTCCTGGCATCATGCCCATCGGGCCGCGACCGCCGCCGGGGCCGCCCGCACCAGGTCCACGACCGCCACCAGGACCACCTACGCCCAGGCCGCGCTGCGGCTGCTTCCCGATAGGGCCCGACATGTTGAAGCCCCAACGGATCCGTTCTGATCGCTCTTCGGCAAAATTCACTGGCCGCTGGTCAAGCCGGATGAGTTGGCCATTGGCGTCACGCGTCACACGCCCCGGGAAGGCAGCTTCAATTTCGGGCGTGAGCAGCGGGAAAGATGCAGTTGTATCCTCGCTCTTGTTCTTGAAATACTCGACTTGCAGGCTGAAGCCGTCGATGAACTTGGGTGACCAATCGAGGCCAATCTTCAGGTCCTTGCGGCTTTCGGCCAATAGTGCCGGATTACCGCCGGTAACGAGGTCGATAAAGCGGCTCTCGCCCCGCGCAAAATCATAATAAGCGACATTGGGTGTCACGATCGTGGGATTGCCCAATTGGCCGAGCCCGGGTGCATTTTCATCGCCGATGATCGATGCAGAAAATGCCAGACCTTCGATTGGGGACCAGCGCAGTCCGGCTCCATATTCGATCAGGTTTCCAAAATCGGAAAGATCGGAAAAACCCATATTGCCGTTAATCGAGAGATTGCCGATCCCGCCCAGTGCACCGACACCTCGCTCGACGATCGGTATTTCGATGTTGAACGCACTGTTGATGTTATCGCGATTGAGGCCGACGGTGGAAACGACTCCTCGGCGATAGGCGCTGCTATCGATGGTCTGCCGGTCGTATCCGTTACGGATGGTCATCTGCACTTCGCCCGAAGGCAATTCAAACAATGTCCCGGAAAAGGTGCTGCGCAGCGATAACGTACCCGTCTGGCTGTCAGCTGTGTCAGGTGCAACAAACAAAAGGTTGCTGCCCAGATCCGCAGCAAATGGATTTATCGTTCCTGCGGCTATCCCAGCTCGCAAATCGGTATAGTCGCCATTGGTCTGCGTCACGGTTTCGGTATCGACAAGGGTATAATCCCCGGTCAGCGAAAGCCGCCAATCACTCAGCAACGTGTTGAACGAGAGCCCGGCCTGCGCGGTTTGCGTCTTTACATCGCGGGTCAAAGGGCGCGGGTTGGCGAAATAGCGATTGACGACGACGTCTGTCGTGAATGGCGAAAAAGGATTGGAAGAGGGCACCAACAGGCTGGCGAATGGCAGGCCGAGCAGGCTGTTCCGGTCCTCGACTTCGAACCTTCCGTTTATAGTAAAATTGGTTTGCGGCCCCAGAACCTTGCTCCATGTGGCATTGCTTGAAAAGCGCTGCGAACTTGGCTGCAATGTCCTGAACATGCTTATATCGCCGGCAGCAGGGCTATTTGCATTTGCTGCAAAGCCGGCCAGCGTCTGGGATGACGGGATGGCAGCAACAGTGACGGTGCTGCCCGCAAGCGCGCTAAGGGCGGGATCGATTTCACCGCCTGTTCCCAGCCCGGTAACATTTCCGGCCAGCGCATAGGGGGCGCCCGCATCGCTTGGGATTATTGCGCGCTCATCTTCGGTGATGCGGCTGCTGCTTTCGAACTCGGTGTCGATGTTGAGCCGGTTGTTGGTCCCGATGCGGGTAAAGGTTGCCTCGAATTCCTTGGTTGTGAAGCCGCCTTTTTCGGGCATTTCGAAATCATGTTCGACATTGAAAGCGGCGAAATCTGGCTTGAGGATGAAGTTCACAACCCGCTGGTCTGGCCGGAAACCATATTTCAACGCGACTTCTTCGGGGAAAATCTGCACCTGCCGGATCGCTTCGGGTGGTAGGTCGCGCAGTTCGCGGAAACTCGATACACGCTGGCCATTGAGAAGGATGACAGGTGGCCCACCCGCGCCTCGACCGCGTCCTGATCCTGCCTGAGGCGCGACTGCTGCCAATAGGTCGTTTATTGAAGATGCGCCGATTGCGGCGATGTCGTTCTCGGAAAGTTCGTCGATCGGCGGTGCGTCGGTATCTATCGATCCGGGAAGGCGCGTTGCAGTGACGATAATATCCGGTGTCGCCGCTATATCGTCTACCGCTTCCTCAACCGGATCGGTCGGCTGGCCCTGGCTTTCAGATTTCGCGATTGTTTCTTCGTCTATATTCTCCGCCAATGCTGGGACCGGAATGGCTAAAGTCAGTGCGAGCGCACTGGCAGACAGTATAGAAATGCGGGGAGAGGGCATTTATTGGGTTCCGTAGTTTTTTGTTTCGGCGCCTTTATGGCGATCGCCTGTCGCAGTTACAGCCCTAACATGTCATAATTTGTCGCAGCTATCGGGCAAAAAGCCCGTAATATTCGATGAACAGCTAGGGTCTCGCACACTCTTCCCTTTTTGCATCAAAAGGCCTAAGGGCGCTCGCAACCGAAGCAATTGAAATACACAGGGGCCGAATGGCAAAAGAAGAACTGATCGAAATGCGCGGAACGGTGCGCGAACTGCTGCCCAACGCGATGTTCCGTGTGGAACTTGAGAATGGCCACGAGATACTTGGCCATACCGCAGGCAAAATGCGCAAGAACCGTATCCGCGTGCTCGTTGGCGATGAAGTTCTGTGCGAAATGACCCCATATGATCTGACCAAGGGCCGGATCACGTACCGCTTCAAATAAGGCGGGCGCCCTTGCGGCTCGTTCTCGCTTCTTCGTCTCCCCGTCGCCGCGACTTGTTGGCGCGAATTGGGGTAGCCCCGGATCGAGTGGCATCTCCCGACATCGACGAAACACCTCGCAAAGGCGAGATAGCCCGCACTTATGCATTGCGCATGGCCGTTGAAAAGGCACATGCTGTGGCACGTGCTGTCGACGAAGTGGTTGTGGCTGGTGATACTACTGTGGCTGTCGGCAGGCGCATATTGCCTCAGGCGGCAGATGCCGAGATGCAGCGGACTTTTCTTGGTTTGCTGAGCGGCCGCCGTCACCATGTCTGGAGCGCGGTGTGCGTGATTGACGCAAATGGCCGTGCGCGCAGCCGCATCAGCGATAGCATCGTCCGCTTCAAGCGGTTGAGCCCGGCCGAAATCGATGCCTATGTAGCCAGCGGTGAGGGGCTCGGCAAAGCCGGCGGTTATGCGATACAGGGTAGGGCAGAGGCCTTGATCGACTGGATGTCCGGTAGCCATTCCGCTGTTGTTGGCCTGCCATTGTATGAAACGCGCGCCCTGCTCCGTGCCTCGGGCTATCCGGTCGAATGACGCGTATCCTTTTGTGGGATGAAGCGCCCGGCGAAATCCGGGCCGGAATCAGCGAAAATGGAAATCTTGTTGAATTGCGGATTTTAAGACCGCAGGTTTCATCGGTTTCTCCCGGTACGCACTACACGGCACGGATCAAACAAATAATTGGCAGCGGAAAGGCACTCGTCGATCTCGGACGAGATGGTGATGCGCAACTGGAATTTGCCCGTTCGATGCCCGAAGGTGCAATTTTGGCAGTCGAGATCGTCCGTTCGGCCATCCCCGAGCCTGGGCGCTGGAAACTGCCGCTCGCACGACTGGCAATGGAATTTGTGCCGCAAGCTAATTTGGGTCCGCATGGTGAGGACTCAGCTGTCGCCCGTTTCCTCAAGCAAATGGCGGTCTCGGCCGATGAGGTGGTCTGCGCTCGCCCCCAGACAGCCGTCGAAGTAAAGACCATTCTTGCAGATGCAGTTGAATCTTCTGTTCGTCCGGAGCTTTTTGACGCAGCTGATTTTGACAGTTTGATCGAACAAGCCGTCAGCGGCGAATTCCCGATTGCCGGCGGGATGCTCTCGATTGAGCGTAGCAGGGCGATGACCCTTATCGATATCGATGGCAGTGGCGATCCGATGCAGCTTAACCTCGCTGCGTCGCGCGAAATTCCAAAATTGCTGCGTCTGCTGGATATCGGCGGGCAGGTGGGTATCGATTTCCTCGCACTGCCAGATAAGAAAGCCCGCCAAATGCTCGACGCTGCATTGGCCGAGGAATGTTCGGTTCTGGGTCCGCATGAGCGTACGGCAGCCAATGGCTTCGGTTTCGTGCAGATCGTTCGGCCAAGGCCGGGGCCGTCCATTCCGGAAATTGTTAGCGGAACAATGCCGGGCCGCCTTTCGCTCGAGAGCAGGGCAATTGCCCTGCTTCGCGCTGCAGCCCGTTCGACAGGATTTGGCATGCGCCGATTGGTGGCGCCGCCGGCGGTTATTGAAAAGCTGCGCGAATGGCCGGATGAGCTGGACAGGCTTCGGCGATTGCTGGGGGCCGAGATAGTGACAGTTCCCGACTCGTCGGCAAGCGGCTATGGGCATGTGCATGTCCACCAAAGCTAGAACCGGGAAATGCCCGTTGTGCGGAAAGCCCGAAAGCAGCGAGCATAAGCCCTTCTGCAGCAAGGGATGCAAAGATCGCGACCTGTTGCAGTGGTTGGGTGAAGGCTATCGCTTCAAAGGTCCGCCTGCCGATCCGGACTTCCCCGAAGAGGTTTGAATTTGGGGCTGGACAAGGCCCTATCGCCCTGCCTATAGGCGGCGCTCCAAAACGCGGTGGACAACAGATTCATCGCCTATGCCTCGGTAGCTCAGTTGGTAGAGCAGCGGATTGAAAATCCGCGTGTCGGTGGTTCGAATCCGCCCCGAGGCACCACTTTTCCAGCCTATTCTTTTTCAGCCGATAAAGAGTCGCCACATATAATTCAGCACTTCGAGTGCAATCGATTGCATTCAGGCTTGCGATTTTGCATTTTGCCGCCCATGAATTGTCTCATGAATGACTATGTGAGACTGGACAGCGCAAGCTGCACCGCGATCTGGGAAGCAAGCGACTCCGAGGCGCCAATATGGCGCTATTGGGGGCCGCGCCTTTCCGACGACGCTTTCCCAACCGCAGATTTGCGTAGCTTGCGGCCGGAACCGAGTTTTTCGCTCCATTTCGACCAACCTTTGTCGCTGTTCCCGGGATTGGGGCTTGGCTGGTTCGGACAAACAGTATTACTGGCCCATCGCGAGGGAGAGGATTGGGCCCATGCCGTAACGCGTTGCGATGTTGAAATCGAAGAGCATGGCGTGACCTTCCACCTGCTGGACGCGGTTGCAAAGATAGCAGTTTCGATAAAAGCTATTCTTG
>DASUDM010000188.1:0-2765 GCA_036275575.1 Sphingorhabdus sp.
GCGAGGAAGCTTTTCATGCTCCCGGTTTCGCCTTCGCCCTCGGCTACCTTGTAGAGCTGCGCCTCGGCTTGCTCGATCTGAAGCTTGGGATCGACTGCTTCGCTGGTGTCGAGCGCACCTTCAACCAGCCCGCGTCCGACGCTGACCAATTCGCGGAGCAGAGCGAGATCGTAAATCTGCTGGGCAAAATCACGCGCGCCAATCAAGCCTGCGCCATCGGCGGTCAGCTTGACGAGATAGCCCGGACCGCCCAATTCCTGCATCGTCGGGTCGCTCTCGAAAAGCGGCTTGAGCGTTACCGGCGTCACCAGCATATTGCGGTCGATCAGACGCAAAATCTGGTCAAAGATGCGCCCATGCAGCGGTTCAAAGAAATGCTCTGGCCGCAGCTTGATCGAGACATCCTCGATAATGCGGTTGTCGATCATAAGCGCACCCAGGAACGCAGCCTCTGCCTCGACATTGCGCGGCAGACGCTGTTCTTCGCCATCGTTAACGGCAGCAAGGCGGATCGGTTCGGCCATGACGGTGCTATCGTTTATCAGATGGGCGGGCGCAAGGCGCTGCAAAAATTGTTCGGGGGACAGGGCTGTGGACAATTTACCCGACGGCACTTGCCCCTGCTGCCGCATCGGCTAGAGGAAGCGGATGGCCGACCCGCGCATCATCTCCGTCGAACTCGACGAAGCGACCATTTTGCGTCGCAACGCCGATATCGAGCAGGAGCGGCGGGTCGCGATTTTCGATTTGATCGAAGAGAATTATTTCAAGCCACTGCGCGATATGGGCGATGGCTATGCCGGCCCCTACCGACTCAAGCTTAGTGTGACCGAGGGCAGGCTGGTGCTCGATATATCGCGTGAGGATGGCAGTCCGCATGAAACGCTGATCCTCGGGCTGGGGCGCTTTCAGCGTCCGGTTCGCGAATATTTCGCGATCTGCGACAGCTATTACCAGGCAATCCGCAAGGCGACTGCGGCGGAGATCGAAACCATCGACATGGCGCGGCGCGGTGTTCACAACAGCGCGGCGGAGTTGCTGATGGAGCGGCTCGAGGGCAAGATCGAGGTCGATTTTGCCACAGCGCGGCGATTGTTTACGTTGATTTGCGTGTTGCACATCAAGCAATAGGCCATCAGGCATAGTTCGGGGACAGGGATGGCCAGCGGAAGATTCAGGCTTTGGCGTTTTGGCGCGATTGCATTCGTGCTGCTGGCGGGCGCATGGCTTTCTTGGCGCGCCATTCTGGGCTGGGCACCTTCGCGGGAAGATTATCCGGTGCAAGGTATTGTCGTTGATGCGGGCCATGGCAAGCTTGACTGGCCCATGCTGGCTGCGACCGGCGTCGACTTCGCTTATGCAGTGGCGACCGAAGGTTCGAAGGATCGCGATCCCCGTTTTGCAACCAATGTGGCTGGAGCGCGCGAGGCTGGGGTGCGTTATGGTGCCATGCATCGTTATGATTTGTGCGGGTTGGCGAGCGAGCAGGCGACATTGTTTATCACCACGGTTCCACGCAGTGACACGGCGCTACCAACGGCGGTCGAATTTGGCTTTACCGCGAAATGTGCAAGCAAGCCGGACCGGGCACTGGTGCTTTCCGAAGTCGCGACTTTTCTCTCGCAGATCGAAGCGCATCTGGGCAAACCGGCCATCCTGAAGATCAGCCAGGATTTTGAAGAACACTACCAGCTGACCAACTCGATCGACCGCACGGTCTGGCTCGAAAAGACATGGCTGTTGCCCGACTATGCCTCACGGCCCTGGGTGATGTGGACAGCCAACCCGCAGCGACGTATCGAAGGGGTCGACGAACCTGTTCAGTGGGTGGTGGTGCGCGAATGAGCGATGTGAACGAAAAACTGGTCCGGGCGGCAATCGATGCCGCGCATAATGCCTATGCACCTTATTCCAACTTCCACGTCGGGGCGGCCTTGTTGCTCGACGATGGGCAAATCGTGACCGGGGCCAATTTCGAGAATGCCAGCTATGGCATGACTTTGTGCGCCGAAACCGTCGCCATCGCCAAGGCCAATAGCGACGGGCAGATGCGCAAGATTGTCGCGATCGCGGTGGCAGGCGGGCCCAAGTCATCCGAAGGTGGCGCTGTCATTGGTTCCGAACCCATCACACCTTGCGGTCGTTGCCGCCAGGTGATCAAGGAAGTTGCGGACGAAGTCGCGATCGACCTTCCGGTGCACTGCGCCCATGCCAGCGGATATGAAACGCACCTGCTGTCCGAATTGCTGCCGCACGGATTTGGCCCTGCGAACCTGAAAAGCTGATTCCGCCCCTTGCGCTCGTCCGCCGAAACGGCAAAAGCGGTTGCCAATAACGGGGAGTCTTCATGGCAATTCTTTCAGACAAGTGGATCAGGCAGCAAGCGCTCGAAAACGGAATGATCGAGCCGTTTGTCGAGGCGCAGCGCCGCGATGGCTGCATCAGCTATGGCCTGTCCTCTTACGGCTACGACGCCCGCGTCGCGCCCGAGTTCAAGATTTTCACCAATGTCGATTCGAGCGTCGTCGATCCGAAAGAGTTTGATCCGAAAAGCTTTGTCGACCGCGAAACCGATGTTTGCATCATCCCGCCCAACAGCTTCGCGCTTGCCCGCACGGTCGAATATTTCCGCGTTCCGCGCGATGTGCTCGTCATCTGCCTTGGCAAGAGCACCTATGCCCGCTGCGGCATCATCGTGAACGTCACCCCGCTCGAACCCGGCTGGGAAGGACATGTGACGCTCGAATTTTCGAACACCACCCCAT
>DASUDM010000189.1:0-3146 GCA_036275575.1 Sphingorhabdus sp.
ACGACGGTCAATTTTGTACTTCGAATTCTGACGCTTCGACATGTGTCAAAGTCCTTTCAATTTGCTGCCAATTTTGGTCCCGGAACCGCACCAAACCGCCAATCTGCGGTCTGCGGCCACTGCTTCACCGGGGTGCAGGGCCAATTGCGAAGGCGCGCCTATGGCGGGGAGTGTGGATAAAGTCAAGTATCGGCTCGACAGAATGGCCCCGTAATCCTAATGGCGCGGGCCATGACAACAAATAATTCTCCCAACAGCGTGAAAGACCCAGCCGATTGCGTCAATATGGCGGAAGTTCGTGCCGGTGTTGACGATGTCGATACGCAGATAGTCCAGTTACTCGCTCGGCGTTTCGGGTACATGGATGCCGCTGCCCGCATCAAACAGGATCGCGACACGGTGCGTGATGAGGTTCGCAAAGCGCAGGTCATCGCAAATGCGCGCAAGGCAGCGCTTGAACTCAGAATTCCGCAGGATGTCGTTGCTGATATGTGGGAAACACTTGTCGAAGGCTCGATTGCGTACGAGTTTGCCCGATGGGATGCGCTGCGCGGTTGATCAGCGTTTGCGTTCTTTGAACGCGCTCAACACCCCGCGGAGCGTGCGAATTTCAAGGCTGTTCCAACCCGGCTTGGTCAAAAGGTTACGCAGTGTAAGCTGCGTGGCGCTGGTGCGTTCCGGCGGGAAGAAATAGCTGCGCTCCTCCAACTGGCCGAAAAGCTGCTCAATCATTCCGTCCAGTTCTTCCTGCGGGGCGGGCGGATCTATTTCGACTTTGGGCGGGCTTTCAAGGCTCTGGTGCTTCGACCATTCATAAGCACAGAGGATGACCGCCTGCGCAAGGTTGAGTGAACCGAATTCCGGATTGATCGGCACGGTGATGATGGTTCGAGCGACCGCTACTTCGTCGGTTTCCAGCCCGGAACGTTCTGCGCCGAACAAAATGGCAGATCGGCCCTGTGCCGATAGCATTTCATTGGCTGCTTCTTCGGGGGTCAACACCGGTTTGGTAACCCCACGCTTGCGGACAGTCGTCGCATAGATGTGGCTGATGTCTGCGGTTGCCTCTGCCAGCGTGTCGAAAACTTCCGCCCGCTCAAGAACGATATCTGCCCCCGACGCAGCAGGGCCAGCAGAAGGATTGGGCCAGCCGTCGCGCGGATTGACGATCCGCATCTCGGTAAGGCCAAAGTTCAGCATGGCGCGCGCGGCCTTGCCAATATTCTCGCCCAGTTGCGGGCGCACGAGGATGATAATGGGTGCGGAGGTCACTTCTTGGCGGCTTCGGCGACGTTGCTCGCGAAATCCTCAAAATCTTTGGCTTCGGCAAATTCCTTATAGACGCTGGCGAAGCGGATATAGGCGACGGTATCGAGGCCTTTGAGGCCATCCATCACATATTGGCCAATGCGCGAGGATTCGATCTCGGTTTCGCCCAAAGTTTCCAGTTGGCGCTGAATGCCGGAGACGAGCTTATCGATACGTGTTTGGTCAATGGGGCGTTTGCGGCAAGCAACAGCTACCGAACGCTCCAGCTTTTCGCGCTCGAACGGCTCACGCCGTCCTTCGCTTTTCAGAACCGTCAATTCACGGAGCTGGATACGTTCGAACGTCGTGAAGCGCGCACCGCACCCTTCGCACTGACGCCGACGGCGAATGGCAGCTCCATCCTCTGTGGGGCGACTGTCTTTGACCTGGCTGTCATCATGTCCGCAAAAAGGGCAGCGCATTATTTCTCTTTTTCTTGGTTCTTTTTCTTGTTCACGTGCCGATAGGCCACGATGCCTGCACCGATAACTGCGCCGGTTGCAAGACCGATCGGTGCCAATATGCTGGCCGCAGCACCGATGGCCGCGCCGCCTGCAACTTTTTTCACCGTATCCTGATCGGCAAGATGCTTGCCGGTGTGATAGGCGTCCTTGGTCGCGCCCCACAGTTCGTCAGCGGCTTCGCCAACATAATGCTTCGCCTGGTTGGCGATGCTTTCCTCCGAGAGCTTCTCAGGGGTCTTTGCACCGCATTTGGGGCAAAACTTCATGCCTTCGGAGATTTCAGCCGAACATTCATTGCACATTTGGGACATCACTTGCCTCCCTTCATCTCTGTATTAGATGAGTAAGTCACTTGCCCGTTTCAAGTGCAATTATAGCTCAGGACGGATAAATCGGGAAGCGGGCACACAATGCCTCGGCTTCTTCCTTCACCCGGGCCTCGATCTGGCCGTCGCCAGCCTCGCCATTTTTGCGCAAACCTTCGACGACATCGGCAATCATGCGGCCAATTTCGCGGAACTCTGCCGGGCCGAATCCGCGCGTTGTTCCTGCCGGGGTACCAAGACGCAGGCCCGAGGTAACAAATGGCTTTTCCGGATCGTAAGGAATGGCGTTTTTGTTGCACGTGATCGATGCGCGATCGAGCGCATGCTCGGCATGCTTGCCCTTGGCCTGCTTGGGTCGCAGGTCGACCAGCATTGAATGGTTGTCGGTGCCACCCGATACGATATCGAGGCCCTGTTCCTGCAGGCTTGCGGCCAACGCCTTCGCATTTTCGACAACGCTTGCAGCGTAGGCCTTGAACTCCGGGCGCATCGCTTCGGCAAAGCAGACAGCCTTGGCAGCGACAACATGCATCAGCGGGCCGCCCTGAAGGCCGGGGAAGATTGCCGAGTTCATCTTCTTCGCAATGGCTTCGTCGTTCGAAAGAATGATGCCCGATCGCGGACCGCGGAGCGACTTGTGCGTGGTCGACGTCACGATATGCGCGTGCGGTATCGGCGACGGATGCGCACCACCGGCAACAAGGCCGGAGATGTGCGACATATCGACCAGCAGGTACGCACCGACTTCATCGGCAATGGCGCGGAAAGCAGCCCAGTCCCAAGTGCGCGAATAGGCCGTGCCGCCTGCGATGATCAATTTAGGTTTGTTTTCACGCGCGATGCGGGCGACTTCGTCCAGATCTATGCGGTGGCTTTCGCGGTCTACGCCGTAGGAAACCGGGTTGAACCATTTGCCCGACATGTTGACCGGGCTGCCATGCGTCAAGTGACCGCCTGCGGCGAGATCGAGGCCCATGAAGGTATCGCCTGGCTGCAGCAGCGCAAGGAACACCGCCTGGTTCATCTGGCTTCCGCTATTGGGTTGCAC
>DASUDM010000190.1:0-2578 GCA_036275575.1 Sphingorhabdus sp.
TCCCATTCGGCCCCCGACGCCCGGATCAAGAGCAGCGGATTGGGCCTGACCTATGTGAAAGCCGTGGCAGAGCGGCATGGCGGCTCGGTTTGGGCGGAGAACCAGACTAAAGGGGCCTGTTTTCATCTGAGCCTACCCGAGGCGGACGAGCCTATTCCAGACCCTGACGAGTGATGCTGTAAGCGCCTTTGGGCTTGGTCAAATCTGTAAGTGCTGCTTTCACCAATTCCGGAACAACATCCTCGGCCTTGGCCTTGCAGTGATATTCAGATGCGTTCCCACGATAGAGTTCAACACCGTCGGCTATGCGGGTGAGTGTGACCGTTAACCGCATTTCGTGATCAGCGCAGCTTTGCAGTGCCTTCTTTTGCTTTGCAGGGGCAATTGTCGCCTGATAGCTTCCCGATTTGGCCAACACCGCAATCGCGGCATCGCGCTCAGCAAACGCGATATCCAACTTTAGCGAGCCGGTGTCCGACACCATATAGCCGCGATCTGCCAGTTGATGCATCACAGCGATGTGCGCGCGTAAAGGCAGGTCCGCTTTCGGGGGCTTTTCTTGCAGGATATATTCCGGGTTAGCGATGCCTGGCCCGCTCGAAACAATGCGCGTCTCGATAGGGCCTGCACATGCCCCAAGCACAAACAACAGCAACAAAGGCAGACGCGAGCGCATAAGCTGCCTTTATCATCAATAGCTTAGCGCGTCAGCAGGAAATAAATAACGTAAAACCAGCTGAAAAATCCGTGAATGATCGCCCACAGCACCGATTTGTGGGTGGTATAGCTAATCGCAATTGCCAGCGCGCTGCCAAATCCGACGCCGGATTTGACAACATCACGCTGGATGATGCGGACGCGCTCGCCTGCCATCAGGCGGCCTGCTTCGCGCGTTCTGCCAGCTCCTGGTTGAGCATCTCTGCCAGCAGGAAAGCGAGTTCGAGCGATTGCGCCGCATTGAGGCGCGGGTCGCAATGCGTGTGGTATCGGTCTGCCAATGCCTCATCGGTAATGGCAATTGCGCCACCAGTGCATTCGGTCACGTTCTGGCCGGTCATTTCTGCATGGATGCCGCCGGCGAAGCTGCCCTCTGCACGGTGCACCGCGAAGAAACCGCGCACTTCGGCGAGGATCCGCTCGAACGGACGGGTCTTGTAACCGCTGGCGGACTTGATGACATTGCCGTGCATCGGATCGCACGACCAGATGACAGGATGGCCTTCACGTTGCACGGCGCGCACCAGCTTGGGTAGCCCGGCCTCGATCTTGTCATGGCCATAACGGGTAATCAGCGTCATACGGCCCGGAACACGTCCGGGATTGAGCGTGTCGAGCATGCGCAGCAGCGCATCGGGCTCGAGGCTCGGTCCGCATTTCATGCCGATCGGATTGCCGATTCCCCGAAGGAATTCGACATGCGCCGATCCTTCGAAGCGGGTGCGATCGCCGATCCACAGCATATGCGCCGAAGTATCGTACCACTGGCCAGTCAGCGAATCCTGGCGGGTCAGCGCCTGCTCGTAAGGAAGAAGGAGGGCTTCATGGCTGGTATAGAAACTGGTGCCCTTGATCTGCGGCACGGTATCGGGCGTAATGCCGCACGCTTCCATGAAAGCGAGCGCTTCACCGATGCGATCCGCGACATCCTTGAACTTTTTCGCCCAGGGCGAACGCCCCATGAAATCGTGGGTCCAGGCGTGGACCTGGTGCAAATTGGCATAACCGCCCTGGCTGAACGCGCGTAGCAGGTTCAACGTCGCCGCTGCCTGGCTATAGGCTTTGACCATACGTTCGGGATCAGGTTCGCGAGCTACGGCTTCGAAGTTGATGTCGTTTATGATATCCCCGCGATAGCTGGGAAGTTCGACGCCATTGATCACTTCGGTATCTGCAGAGCGCGGCTTTGCGAACTGGCCCGCCATGCGGCCTACCTTCACCACCGGTAACTTGCTGGCAAAGGTCAGCACCACCGCCATCTGCAGGATCACGCGGAAAGTATCTCGGATGTTGTTCGGGTGGAATTCGGCGAAGCTTTCGGCGCAGTCGCCCCCTTGCAGCAGGAAGGCCTTGCCCTCTGCCACATCGGCCAGTTCCGAAGTCAGGTTGCGCGCTTCACCGGCAAAAACCAGCGGCGGAAAATTGCGCAGCGTTGCTTCGGTCGCTTCCAGGGCTGCCTGGTCGCGATAGGTCGGCATCTGCTTGCCTTCATGGTTGCGCCAGCTTTCGGGCGTCCATTTCGCCGCCATTGTCATTACTCCACTTAGCTAAATGCGGGCGGCCTTCTAGGCGCGTTCGCGCCCATCGTGCAAGCAAAAGCGCCTTTTTGCGCGCCAAACGCAAGTTTGTTGCTGCATTGCACAACAATTTACAATTGGCCATTTTGCAAACCGCGTTAATTCAATGGTTTCAGCGCGTCCCGCGATGGAACAGCGCCAAAATAGCGCTCCAGATTGTACGCCTTTCGCCCTATAGGCGACTCACCACAGGGGTATAACTTTCAGTAGAGTCATGCTGCACCAGCCGATCGACACCGATACCGTGCCGCAAAAGCGGCAAGCACGTGCGCCGAAGCGGCGAC
>DASUDM010000191.1:0-7765 GCA_036275575.1 Sphingorhabdus sp.
GCCACCGGCAAGATCCGCGAGCAGCGCGCAATCATAACGGCCGGGCCTTATGGCGGCGTCGTGCTGCAAACCGATGAGGGCTATGAGGCGCTGCATTGCACCGGCCTACCAGAGCGAATGCAATATGAGGTCACCAATGCACGCAATAATGCGATCACGGTTGATCTTGGCCAAAACGGCCTGTGGGGCGATGTCCGCATCACCGAGCAGAGCATGGAAGGCAAACGCGTTTCGGCTGATCGAGTCGAATGGAGTGTCCCCGTGTCCGCCAACGGCAAAGCCGTAGTGACGGCCACCTTCGACAGCCGTTTCTGATCCGGACATGCGGGCGAATCTTGCCCTTGCGTTTCTGATGACTGCCAGCCCTCTGGCGGCGCAAAGCGTTGCGATTTCAGAGGGGCCGGACGATGTGTCGCTGACCGTTTATCGGGCAAGCGGGCGCGGCGAAGCGCCGATTAACAAGAATTGGCCGCAAGGTTACGCGCTGATTACCGAAATACGCACCATCACCATCCCAGCTGGCGAAAGCCTGATCCGCTTTGAAGGGGTAGCCGAAGGGATGTTCCCGGAAAGTGCAATCGTCACTGGCTTGCCCAAGGGCGTCAAAGAAAAGAACCGCAACGCCCGTTTGCTCTCGCCTTCGGGCCTTGTAGACTCGTATCTCAAACGCGAAGTAACGCTCACTCGTACCAGCAAGGCCACCGGCAAGATCCGCGAGCAGCGCGCAATCATAACGGCCGGGCCTTATGGCGGCGTCGTGCTGCAAACCGATGAGGGCTATGAGGCGCTGCATTGCACCGGCCTACCAGAGCGAATGCAATATGGAGGGGTTCCCGCCAATCTGTCTGCAAAGCCGACATTGTCGGTGCTCACCCAAAGCGACGCACCGGTTACGGCAACATTGACGCTGACTTACATGGCCTCAGGCTTCGACTGGCAAGCCAATTATGTCGCACAAGTTCGCGACAACAAAACCGACACTGCCAATGGCAAGGAAAAGGTCGACATGTTCGCCTGGCTGACACTGGCCAATGGCGGAAACCAAAGCTTCGCCAATGCCAACATGATGGCGGTTGCGGGTGAACCCAACCGCGAACGCAGGGGCGAGCAGCCCCGGGCCCAGGGCGGATCGCTGAATCTGCAATGCTGGCCTGCGCAAAGAACGCATCAAGTGCCGTTCAATCTCGGCTATTTTCCTGAAATTCCGCCTCCGCCGCCGCTCGCGGCGCCGGTGGCCTTATCAGCCTATGACAGCGAAAACATTGTCGTTACCGGATCGAAAATGTCTCGTGCTTCACTGGAGATGGCTGCACCGGTTGCGGTGGTGGTCGCCGAACAGGAAGATCTGGGCGACCTGAAGCTCTATCGCGTCCCGGAGCCGGTAAGCGTGAATGCAAAGGGCCAGAAACAGGTGGCCATGCTGGTGAAACCAGGCGCCGCTTTCGATCGCATCTACCGGACCAGCGTCGACCACCGTTATGGAGACGACGGTACAAGCCAGCCAATGGGAATCCTGTTCCGCAGCGAAAACCGAACCGAGAAGGGATTGGGTCTGCCGATGCCATCAGGCCAAGTGATGCTGTTCGAGGATAGCAGCTATGGCCCACTGCTCGCCGGGGAATCAACATTGGCAGACAGGGCTGTTGGCGACGAGATTGAAATGGAGATCGGCAGAGCCAGCGACGTGCGATATGCGGTTACGCGCATGAGCGAGACGGGCGAGAAGCAACGCTTCAAAATAGAGATTACCAACGCTCGAGCCGAGCCGGTCAATGTCGAAGTTGAAATACCCTATGAGTTGCGAGGCAAACCGAAGCATATCGCCAAGGTCGACGGAGTACCGACCTGGAAGGCGACCGTCGCGGCCAATGGCGAAGCGACATTCTATTATGAGTTGAAGCTGGAAAAAAATTGAAGCGGACGATCAAGAACCGCCCGCTTCAAGTTATTCGACTCTCAAATCGAAAATAGGCGTCAACCCATCGGGAACTGACGTTAGCTGCCAAATTGCACTATCGATTCACGTGCGCAATCGCGAATTCGCGAAAACAGCTTATTCGTTCGCGAAACGAGACTGTAATTTCACGAAACGCGAAATTGGCCTAAGGGTTAACGCAGCTTGCTAGCTTCGGTTTCCAATGGTATTTGGCGGTATTCGTCTGGGAGGCATGACATGACCTTGCACGGTTTTCTGGACTATTGGTGCTCGCTCGATTGGCGCCACCAGCTTCGCCACCTCGCACAATATATGCTGATAGCATTGCTGCTGGTCCTTGTTGTTCCCTTCGGCATGTTCCCGGATCAGCCCTTTGTGCGCCTGAGTTACTGGTTCGCCGTGCTGGCCATTTTCGGCATGGCGATGATGCCGATGACGGCTCGGATTATCCGCTCGACCCGGGCGTTTGACGATTTCAGTCGATGGAGCGGCATATTCGGCTGCGTCCTATTCGCGACAATTCCTATGACGTTCATCGTCCATGCCATTGAATATTGGGGCTGGTCGATTGCGATGTCGCGCCTTGGCAATGGCGATGACCGGCCACAATTCTCGCGCGACGTGGCGGGCATGATGCTTCTCTTCTCGCAGTTGATGGCAATCAACCTGTTTGCCATCGGCGTGAATTCCTTCTTCATCATCGCTCTGCACGGCTTGCTGCCGGATGCGAAACGAAGCACCGCAGCGGGCATCCGATTCCTCTCCCGTCTTCCCGATCATCTGGGGACGAAGCTGCTCTACCTGCAAATGGAGGATCACTATTTGCGCGCAACAACTGCCAATGGCACCGCACTGATCCTGATACGCTTCAGGGATGCCCTGCAGGAGCTGGACAATTATGACGGACTGCAAGTGCACCGTTCATGGTGGGTCGCGCGCGATGCCGTTACAAAATTGAGCAAGCAAGGGCGCAAGCTGGAATTGCTGATGGTGGATGGCAGCGTCATTCCCGTCTCCGCCGCCTATCGAAAACAGGTCGAAGAAGCTGTTCTTGGAGCTATACCAGCTTAGCCTTGGCTGACGGGCGGGAGGGGCCGCGGCCTGTGTTGCTCGTCCAACGCCACAAATGTGAACAGGCCTTCGGTAACCTTTACTTCTTGCTCGCCGCGATCACGCGTTGCGATGACTTCGATCTTGATTGCCATCGACGTGCGTCCGCGTCGCTCCAAAGTGGCATAAACCGATATGATGTCGCGCAACAGGATCGGCGCGATGAATTCCATTTTCTCAATCGCAACCGTCGCACAAGGGCCCTCCGCAATCCGGCCTGCAACTATACCGCCGGCAATGTCCATCTGTGCGAGCACCCAGCCACCGAAAATATGGCCATTGGCGTTAATGTCTGCAGGACGGGGGACCACGCGCAATATTGGATCGCCGCGGGCTGGCAGGTTATGGACGATGTTCGTCATTCTCGTCATCCGCAAGTTCTGCAAAGGGATCTTCGATTGCTTCATCATGGCCGGTGCCGCTTGAAAGGAATACCAGCCCCATCAAGGCAGACATCAGCATCACCGAGAAAATGATCCCTGCGGCCGTCGCGATGTAGAAATGGATCGAAACAAAACCGTTTTCAAACCAGAAGAGCCCCAAGGCACAGCTGGTTACGACCAGCGTGAACAGGAACATCCATCCCATTAACCTGCGGTAGCGGGCCCATGCGAATGCTGCATATTCCGGGTTATCGAGGCGGGAGGGGCGAGTCATTTTATCCTTGCGTGCGTCTATGCTATGAATGGCGCGGGGGCAAGTCGAATGGGAGGAAGGCGATGACGATTGCAATCATCCTGCAGGGCCGCGAAAGCACGGTTTTCTCAGCATCTCCGGATGAGCCCGTGGAAACGGTTGCTGCGCGACTCGCTGAGAAGCGAATAGGTGCATTGCCGATCGTGGACGGCGGGCGTGTCATCGGGATATTCTCGGAGCGCGATGTGATTTACGGCCTTGCGCAACATGGCGCGGAGCTGATGAACAAACGCGTTAGCGAAGTGATGACGGCACCGGCGATCACTGTTTCGTCGGATACGCCCGTGCTATCGGCGTTGTCGCTGATGACGAGACGGCGCATCCGGCACCTCCCGGTCGTCGATGCTGACCGGATTGTCGGCTTTGTATCGATCGGTGACCTAGTCAAATACCGGATCGAAAAGATCGAAGCCGAAGCGTCGGCAATGCGCGACTATATCCAGATGGCCTAGCCCGCTACGAAGCAATTGCTCCCCTGCAGCAACAGGTGGCTATTTGCCGCTTGCTGGTGATCCAGCCGACGCGACGGGTGCCGGTGCGCCCATGGCAGGCGTGCCATATCGGGCATTCCATTCAACAATGTCGACCTTGTATTTTTCAAAGGCGTTGAAGAAATTGATGAACACAGCGTCGAGATCAGCGAGTGCGCCGAAGGAATATTCCGGAAGTGCAGTCGAGGGGATAGCGACGATCTCTCGCGATTTTTGCAGCGACTTGTCGCAGAATTCGGCCCGCACCGGCGGCAGGGCGAAATAATTGTAGAGATCAGTCATCCGGGTGTCACGCACACGCAGGCCATTCTGACCCGGAAAGCGTTTTACATATTCTGAGTCGACCGTTTTGTTGCTTTGCGCGAGGCGGCCCTTGTGCACCTGCAGATAGCGGTTGTAGTTCTGGGCAATCTCTCCCCAGACCGGGCCCTGGCAATTCAGTGCGGCCACATTCAGGCCCGAGCGCAGGTGCCAGATATACTCCTCGCGCGAAAGGTTTCGGTTGGGTGTCGCCCGCACGCCATCTATGCCCAGCGCGGGAACCTTCATGGTCACTGCAGCGCCGCCTGGTGGAAGGGGCATCGGCGGAATGACCGGGGCGGGGGGCGGTGCGACCGGTTTTGGTGCAACGACAATCGGTTTGGGGGCCGGCGCGCAAGCTGCGGCAACCAGCGTCAAGCCAACAACCAGAATTCCCCTCACCCTGTTTTTCATGTGCAAATCACTCCCGGCGACCAGATTATGCGTTTGTGCCTGTCAACACGATTAACGGCGTAAAATAAAGCGTTCATCGCCGAACTGCATATAGAAAAAGGCCCAGTGGTTTCCCACCGGGCCTTCATTCTCAAATTCAGCGGTGCTTACTCGCGGTTGCCGAGGAAGCTGAGCAGGAACTGGAACATGTTCACGAAATCGAGATACAGGTTCAGTGCCGCCATGATCGCAATCTTGCCGAGCGCCTCATGACCGCGATAATAGAAATACTCGCTCTTGATGCGCTGGGTGTCATAAGCTGTAAGCCCTGCGAAGATCAGCACGCCAAGGAAGCTGACGACCATCTGCAAGGTGCTCGATCCCAGGAAAATGTTGACGATTGATGCGAGCAACAAGCCAACCACGCCCATGATGAGGAAGCTGCCCCAGCCCGTCAGGTCCTTTTTGGTGGTGTAACCCCAAAGGCTGAGCGACAGGAACGAAACCGCCGTCACAAAGAAAGTCGTGGCGATCGACTGGCCGGTATAGACAAGGAAAATCGTCGACATCGACAGACCCATGACGGTGGCAAAGGCCCAGAACATCGCCTGCAATGCGCCGGTCGATAGCTTGTTGATGCCAAAGCTCATCACCATGATGAAGGCGAGCGGCGACAGGATGATCAGCCAACGCAGCGGCGTTGCCATCACTTGTGCGGCCATGCCGCTGTTTGCGAACAGCAAAGCGACGATGCCGGTCAACAGCACGCCCGATGCCATGTAGTTGTAAACCTTGAGCATATGGGCACGCAGCCCGGCGTCGACTGCCGTTGAGGCAATCGGCTTGCCATCAATGGTAACGCCCGCGCCGGTTTGCGTTACCCGCGGATCAGACCATTCAGCCATTTCAAACGTCTCCTCAATAGGGCGGCACCATAGCCACCTAAGCCGGTAATATTGGATGAAATCGTTCCAATTTCAAGTGAAACCGGACTCGACTTGGCCTGTTTGGTCTAAAGGCCTCAACTGGTAGCCGGGCGATATTGCGCTGCATCTGAGGTGAATTCGGCATGGCCATATCCCGCCAACTGCCTCCGCAACCGCGAAACTAGCAACTGGTCGGCTATTTCGCCCACAACGGGCAGTCGCGAAGCCACTTTGTGTCCCAGAGTCTGGCCTATGATTGCAGCCATCGTGGCTGCATAAAGCGCCTTGTCCTGCCCATCGAGCGGCACACCAACCGACGCCGCTCTCGCCTCATCGCCCTTCAGGAAGGTGTTGACGAAGAATACCCGCGAAAAGGATCGTTCGAGGCGGCGGAAGACACGGCCCGGAAGCGATCGATCTTTGCTGAGTTCCGCCTCCATTGTTGCGCGCAGCAGGCCGCCGCAAATCGCATCGTCATATTCATAGCGCAGCGTTGCACTGCGTGTGCACCAGATACGGACAATGTCGGTCGGGTTATCCGCGAGCAAGTCCTCGGGAAGCCCCAGCAGGTAACAGCGATAGCGCGCCAGTTCGACCTTGGCGCGTTCTTCAGCTGTAAATGTCGTCCGCCCCTGCCCCAGCACCTTCTCTGACATGAAATAAATCGGGATCAGCCCGGCAGGCATCTGGTCGAGTTGCGGGATCGGGATGCCATACACCTTTGAATCCCACATGCCGGGCCGGGAAAGCACATTTACCCGCACCATCGAATGCATCAGCCGCACCATCGCCGCCGCCTTGAAACCGGGACCAAAGCGCTTCAGCGCACCAGGCAGCACCGTGGTTGTGAAGAATGTCGCTGTCTCTTTGACTCGCTTCGCTGCAGTCGCATGGCTCAGCGTGCCCGTCAGCGCCATGGGGAGTGCCGAATATTTGTTGAGGAAGGTCGCGATGAATGCGCCGCGAATGGCGAAGGGTGAGATGTTCGCGGCCGAATTGCGCTCTGCTTTAGCGCCCTGTTCCACCAGCCGCATGTCGAGCCAGTCAGGAATGCGTTCCATCTCGGTGATTAGCGCGACCAGTTCGGCAGGTGCAGCTTCCACCGCTTCAACACCTTTGTCGCATGCTTCGATCAGCATATCGACCAACCGGCGAAAGCCATATTGCGGAATAAGCGCGGCATAGGCATCGCCAGTGATGTCGCCCAACATGCTATATTCGCGGATGCGTGCAACGAGTTCGGTATCAGCCAGATAGTCAGCGCGCGCCTTGCCCTTCACCTCGGACAATTCTGTACGGTCTTCTGGTCCGTCGGCAAATCGTTCGGGCGGAGTGTCAAAATCGATCTGGCCATAAAGCGCAGGGAGCAGATCCGCTTGCGAACGCACCTTTGCGGCGATGACGGCGATATCTGGCAAATTAATCCTCCTGCTCCTCTATGCCCGCGATGCTGTCAGCCGCTATCGGTGAAAGCAATACCCGTTTTGGCCTTACTCCATGTCCTGCGCCAATCGCGTGGCGAGCGCGTGCGTCGCTGCCTCAACCTCGCGCCAGCAGGCCTCGAAATCAGCGACATCGCCATAATATGGGTCAGCGACCGCATCGCCCTCACGCCCCGGCAAATGATCGAGCAACATCGACAGGCGGGCCGTGCCCGTTTGGGGCGCCAGAGCCTGAACATTCTGCAAATTGGAGCGGTCCATCACGACGATATGGTCAAAGCGGTGGAAATCATCATGATGCACCTGGCGTGCGCGCAGCCCGCTTATGTCGATCCTGCCAAGCCGCTTGGCAACCTCTTGCGCCCGGCGGTCGGGCGGGTGGCCGACATGCCAATCGCCGGTTCCGGCGGAATCGACAACGACATCGAGCCCAATCCGTTCGGCATGGTGCCGCAGCGCCGCCTCCGCCAG
>DASUDM010000192.1:0-4560 GCA_036275575.1 Sphingorhabdus sp.
ACACCAATGCGCTGCCCCGGGCATATTTGTGCGTGTCGGCGGGTGGCGCCAGCAACAGCGGCCGCTCGATTATATGCTGGTCGGAAATGGCGTTGCGAAAGCTCATGCGGCGGAACATGCCGCTTTTGCCTGTCCATCGCCACGCTTTTTTGATAGCGGCGCGGCCCATGTCTAATCATCAGGTTCATATCATTGGCGGCGGGCTCGCCGGAAGCGAAGCGGCATGGCAGCTGGCCAAGCGCGGGATCAAGGTGCGCCTGTCCGAAATGCGCGGTTCGGGAGACATGACCCCGGCGCACCAGACCGACGGATTGGCTGAGCTGGTTTGCTCGAACAGTTTCCGGTCGGACGATGCCGATAACAATGCGGTCGGCCTGTTGCATCAGGAAATGCGCAAGCTGGATTCGCTGGTGATGCGCGCAGCCGAAGTGGCAAAGGTGCCTGCCGGGTCGGCGCTGGCCGTCGATCGCGACGTCTTTTCCGCCGAAGTCACGCGGCTGTTGTCGGAACTGCCCAATGTCGAAATCGTGCGCGAACGGATCGATACCCTTCCGGCGGAAGGGCTGACCATTGTTGCAACGGGTCCCCTCACCGCGATGTCACTGGCCGAAAAAATCCTGGCGGCCACGGGGCAGGATAGCCTCGCCTTTTTCGATGCCATTGCCCCCATTGTCTACCATGACAGCATCGACATGGACGTGGCCTGGTATGCCAGCCGTTGGGACAAGGGCGATGGCAAGGACTATATCAATTGCCCGATGGACAAGGAGCAGTATCAAGCCTTTCACCAAGGCCTGCTCGATGCACCCAAAGCCGAATTTCGTGAATGGGAAAAGGACACGCCTTATTTCGAAGGCTGCATGCCGATCGAGGTGATGGCCGAACGCGGGGTGGAAACGCTGCGCTTCGGGCCGATGAAGCCGGTGGGGCTCGACAATCCGAAGACAGGGCGTTGGCCTTATGCCGTGGTCCAGCTGCGGCAAGATAACAAGCAAGGCACGTTGTGGAACATGGTCGGCTTCCAGACCAAGATGAAACATGCCGCGCAGGTCGAACTGTTCCGCACAATCCCCGGTTTGGAAAATGCCGAATTTGCGCGACTGGGGGGGCTGCATCGCAATACCTTCATTCGCTCGCCCATCTTGCTCGATCACCAACTGCGGCTGAAATCGGCGCCGCATATCCGCTTTGCCGGGCAGATTACCGGCTGTGAGGGCTATGTCGAAAGCTCGGCCGTGGGGTTGATGGCGGGGATCATGGCCGCACACGAATTGGCGGGCCTCGATTTTGCACCGCCGCCTTCAACAACCGCATTCGGCGCGCTGCTCCATCACATCACTGGAGAGGCAGAGGCGGACAGCTATCAGCCGATGAATATCAATTTCGGTCTTTTTCCGCCGCCCGAAGGCAAGGTGCACAAAAAAGAGCGTAAAGCATTTTACACTGACCGCGCGCGGGCGGAACTGGGTGGCTGGATGGCCACTTATGGCCTCAGCAGCGGCAATTAGGCTTGGCTGTGCGTTTGGGACGCGTCGCGAGGAATTCCTTGCGCGTCAACAGGCTGTCGCGGTTTGAATCGGCCTTAGCAAATCGTTCGCCGGTGGCAGCCGCCCATTCCTCGAACGAAAGCAGGTTGTTGCCATCAAGATCGAGTTTTTTGAAATCCTTCGTGCGGCTCGACATCATCTCGATGCGCGAGACCAGCTCATCCCGGTTGCGATCATATCGGTTAAACCGCACTTCCTCGCGGCTCAGTTTCGCGGCCTTGGGCGGTTCGGGCGGCGGCGCCCCGAATGCGGGCGCATCTTTTCCTGCTACAGGCAACTCCAATGGCGACGTTTCTTCAGGCGGCGGTTGCGGAATTAGCGGTTCAGGCGCTGCCCAACTTTGCCAGACCCAATATCCTGCGGATGATGCGAACAGCGCCAATCCTGCGCCTGCCAAAAGCTTTCGCATGGCCAAACACTCCGGCACCACCCTGTGTTGAAATCACAATTGTGCGAAAAATCACAGCCCCGTCAAGGCGTGCCAGCTGATCCGGGCAAATTGTCGAATTCGCTTCAAACGACCGTCCTCTTTCCCAGTTGCGCAGGCAAGAAATAGCAAGTTCAATGGTTTAAGGCCGGATAGCAGTTTCGGCGTTTCAGAGCCAATGGGAAACCCTATGCTCCCCTTCGCCCAGTATTCTCCAACAGCTTGTACTGTGCCTGCATCTATCGAACTTTCGGTCCATGAGGCATAGGTTCCAAAAACCGCATTGGCCCGAATTTGATTGGCGATGGCTGCTTCAGGATGAAAATTGTCGCCATCCGCTAGTACGAGCTGTTCCCAGGCATCGACCAGTGATTGCAATGCTGGTGCGAGCGCCAGAGATTCGTCAAGATTGCCGAAGCGCGCAAGCAATGGTTCCCCCTTTGCGCGGGAGGCACGATCCTTGCCGATCTGCTCACGCCACCATGCAAGGCGCATCTGCTTTAGCAAGCTTTCCTGCCCTTTAGATGCGACCTCCATCAAACGGTTGTCGAACTCTAGCAGCATTGACAGTGCTTCGCGTAAATCCTGTCGGGCATAGGCAACAGCCATGCGTTGTGGCGGGGTCAGATTGCGTACGGGCTCCATATTCGTGCACCCAAAACACGCAAAAACCCGAATGCACAAGAGGCAAGGTTACTCCATTTAGCGAGGTGAAA
Organism: Sphingorhabdus sp.; assembly: GCA_036275575.1. Taxonomy (GTDB): domain Bacteria; phylum Pseudomonadota; class Alphaproteobacteria; order Sphingomonadales; family Sphingomonadaceae; genus Sphingorhabdus_B. The sequence continues at coordinate 2,691 of DASUDM010000192.1, forward strand.
GGTTAACCTGATCGGGTCATATTTTTTCGGAAACATCCGATTTTCAACAATCAATATGTTTAACTGCCCAACAAATTAACTCGTTCCTAACCCTGTTTCTTCAAGGGACGGTTACGTCCGCGCCTGTAGATGGCACGATGAATCTAATAGGATTTGACAGGGGATTGTCGCAGTGAACAAGAAACTGGAGACAAACAGTCTCGCCGGCGTGCTGTCACGCTTGTGCAAGGATCAGGCCGGTAACACAATTGCCATCATGGCTGCGGCGGTTATCCCTATCATCGGCCTGGTTGGTGGCAGCGTTGATATGAGCCGCATCTATCTGACGCAAACCCGTCTGCAGGCCGCGTGCGACGCAGGCGCGCTGATGGGCCGTAAGGTGATGGCGAGCGGACAATGGGCCGATAATAGCGGCCGCGCCAATACAGAAGCGCTGAAGGTTTTTGCAGCCAACTTCAAATCCGGCGCATATGGTACCGAAAATTTGACGCGGTCTTTCACCGAAAATGCTGGTCGCGTGACCGGACAGGCTTCCGTTGACATCCCGATGACGTTGATGCGCGCGCTCGGCAAGGATGAGCGCACGATTAGTGTGAGTTGTAGCGCGGAAATGCGTATTCCTAACTCCGACGTGATGTTTGTGCTCGATACAACGGGTTCGATGAACGGCACCGTCACAGGAGGTTCGGTCTCATCCACCAACCCTGTTCGCATCTCGGAATTGCGTATTGCAACGCAGTGCTTTTATGAAACGCTGACACAGCGCAACATTCCGGAGGTCTCTGCTTCGCAGTGTCTGGAAACCTCCGACCCGGTCGAATCCGCATCCAACACGTCGCAAATCCGGTTCGGATTTGTGCCCTATTCGATCAATGTGAATGTTGGTCGTTTGCTGCCACTCGATTACATTGCAGATAGCTGGTCATACCAGACCCGCCGAGCAAATATGGTCAATGACCCTGATAATAGTTATACTTTGGGAGCCGTCAGTCCGCTGACGCAGGTCGGTTCACCGACGACTACGCCTTCCAGCGGCAGCTGGCAGAACGCCTCGAACAACGTGAACATCAATGGCACGACCTATCTGCGAACCGTTCAGGTCAGTCGTGCGCCTCTGAACTGCAATAACATCACTTGGCCCCCGACCCAGACTTCTGGCCCAACGACCAATGGCCCCTATCAGACCGGCACCACGCCTACTCCGGTATATCCGGCAACCTCGGTTACCCTAACGTACCAGACACAGGTGACATCGGGAACGACGGAATATCGCTATATTCCGGAAAACAGCAACGTGAACTCAAACCGGCGGTGCTTCTTGCAGGTTCGGACCAGTTCGTCGGTTACAACCACTAATTATACAGCCACACGCCCCGTCACCTGGATACCTGCTACGGTGTTCAGCAATTGGACCTATGACCGCTTTACCGTGAATGTAAGCGCACTGAAGAATACGGGCAACAATAGCTGGAACAGTTCTCTTGTGCTTCCGACGGGCAACAATGGCAGTAACGTAACGATCAACTGGAGTGGTTGCATATTGGAGCGCCCGACCCAGCGCGGCGTTACCGAATGGGATACGTCTGACGATTCGCCGCAAAAGGACATGGCAATCGACCTTATTCCGAACACAGCAGATCCAACGACGCAATGGGGCCCGCGCCTGGAAGACATTGTTTACGAACGAAATGATGGCTCTGGCAACCGCACACTTAGTGCGGTGACGACTACGTCGAACTTCAACACTGCGCCTAATGATGGTAGCGATGATACCTGCCCCACTCAGTCGAGATTGTTGCAGGTTTGGGATCCAGCCGCTTTCCGCAACTATGTTGTAGGGCTGCAAACCGGAGGCAACACCTTCCACGAT
>DASUDM010000193.1:0-3239 GCA_036275575.1 Sphingorhabdus sp.
CCGATCGCTGGGCGTCGGCGTGGGGCGCAGGGGTGGTCGAAGCTGCGCGAACCGCGCTCGCCGAACCCCCACCGCTCGACCTGACTTTGGCGGACCCGGCGCAAACCGCAAAATGGGCAGAGGAGTTGGAGGGTATCAGCCTTGCGCCCGGCCATGTGCGCCTGTCGCGCGGGTCCGCAATTGAGATGCTCCCCGGTTTTGCTGACGGCGACTGGTGGGTGCAGGATCTGGCCGCGAGCCTTCCGGCGCGGCTGCTGGGGCAGGGCAATGGCCGCTCGGTCGCCGACTTATGTGCGGCCCCGGGTGGCAAGACGATGCAACTGGCCAGCCAGGGTTGGGATGTCACCGCGCTCGACAAGTCGTCCAAGCGGATGGAGCGGTTGTCGGCCAATCTGGAACGCACCGGCCTCACAGCAAAAAGCAGCATTAGTGATGTGCTGAACTGGCAGCCTGAAGCACCATTTGATGCCGTCCTGCTCGATGCACCCTGCAGCGCGACCGGAACCTTCCGCCGTCATCCCGATGTGCTCCACCGGATCGGGCCCAAGCAAATTGCAGAGTTGGTCGAGCTGCAGGCGGCCATGCTCGACAAGGCGGCGGAGATGGTCAAACCCGGCGGTGTCTTGGTCTATGCGACCTGCTCGCTCGAACCTGAGGAGGGGGAGCAGCAGGCCGACGCCTTCCTGTCGCGGCATGGCGAATTCACCAAGGCAGCGATTGATCCCAACTTGCTGCCCGAAGGCATTTCTCCGAAGGATGGCTATGTCCGCACGCTTCCCGTTATGCTGGCAGACAAGGGCGGGCTCGACGGCTTCTTCATTGCCTGCCTGCAACGCAAGGGCTAGCTTTCGGCCATGACGCCGCCGACCCTGACGACCAAACGCCTGATCATCGAACCGCTCGCGATGAAGCATTGGGAGGCTTATGCAGCTGCATGGGCGGATCCGCAGATGACCCAATTCATCAGCCCCGAACCGCGGACCCGGCAGGAAAGCTGGATCAAGTTCGTCCAGGGGGCCGGGTTCTGGTCTTTGTTTGGCTATGGCTATCTCGCCTTTTGTGACCGGTCGACTGGACAGTTCCTCGGCAATGGAGGGCTCGCGCGGATGGAACGCGGGATCGCCGGGCTGGAGGGATATCCCGAGGCGGGCTGGGCATTTGCACATCACGCATGGAACAAGGGCTATGCCACCGAAGCGATGACAGCAATCCTTGGATGGGCCGATGAAGCCCTTCCTGATCCGGAAATCCGCTGCATCATCGACATCAACAATCTCGCTTCAATGCGCGTCGGGGAGAAGCTTGGATTCCGCCTGATTGAAACGACCGAAGGCACAACCGGACCGCTTGGGCTGTTTTCGCGACAACGCGGTGGATAAATCAGTGGATTAGCTGTGCATGAAGCGGCGGCTGCCTTGCCCCTTTGGCCCAGTATCGCTAAGCGCCAGCCATGAACGCTCCCGTCCGTATCGCCCCTTCGATCCTATCCGCCGATTTCGCCCGCCTGGGTGAGGAGGTTCGCGCGATCGACGAGGCGGGATGCGACTGGATCCATGTCGATGTGATGGACGGCCATTTCGTCCCCAATATCACCATCGGGCCGGCTGTGGTGAAGGCGCTGCGGCCGCACAGTGCAAAGCCCTTCGACGTCCATTTGATGATTTCGCCGGTCGATCAATATGTGAAGGATTTTGCCGACGCCGGCGCGGACATCATCTCTTTCCATCCCGAAGCCGGGCCGCACCCGCACCGCACGGTGCAGCTGATAAAGTCGCTCGGCAAACAGGCCGGCATCGTCCTCAACCCGCACACCCCGGCCAAGATGCTCGATTATTTGATTGAGGATATCGACCTCGTGCTGGTGATGAGCGTCAACCCCGGCTTTGGCGGGCAGAGCTTCATTTCGAGCCAGCTCCGCAAAATCGAGGCGATCCGCAAGATGATCGAAAAGACCGGTAGGGATATCCGCCTCGAAGTCGATGGCGGGATCACGGTTGAAACTGCACCGCTCGCCATTTCGGCTGGTGCCGATACGCTGGTTGCCGGGACGGCGACCTTCAAAGGTGGACCAAGCGCTTACGCCGCCAATATTGCAGCCCTGAGGGGGTAATGGCCGAAGCGGACCGCCCGGACGAAAAAACAGGCGCAAACGCGCTTGTGGTGCGTCCGACGGGCCGCCTCGAAAATCTTGCCGCCCGCGTTTCGCTGATGCTCTATCAGTTGAGCTGGCGGACACCTTTGCACAAGATGCGCATCACCGGCAAATTGCCGATGAAGCTGCTCGCTGCACCGGCAAACCCGCTTCCCGGGGATGAGGCGCGCGGCACCGCGATCCGCATCGGCAAGTTCATGTTTCAGGGCATGGAGCAGTCGATCGATGCCATCGACTATGAGAAACTGGCGCTGCCCCCTGCATTTGTCGAATATATCCACCGTTTCGATTGGCTGCGCGACCTGGCTGCTGCGGTCAATCGCGGCGAGGGCGCACCGCTTGCTTCGTCGATTGCCGAAAAATGGCTCGCGGCCAATGGCGATCGGCCGCGTATTCCGGCTTGGCGCATCGATAACAGTACCTGGCGCTTCCTCAACATGGCCAGCGCCGCGCCCTATCTGCTGACCAGCTCCGACCTCATCTACCGGTCCAAAATACTCAACCATTTCGCCCGAACCGCCCGCCACCTAGACCAGTCGGCGATCCGCGCGACCAAACCGTTCGACAAGGTGTGCGGATGGACGGGCGTCGTCGCAGCCTCGCTCCTTCTGCCCGAAGGCAAGGCGCGCCGTGCGATGGGCGAGCATAGCCTTGAATTGGCGCTGGCTGAGTTGGTGTTTCCCGATGGCGGCGTGCTGTCGCGCGCACCGCAGCAGTTGATGGAGCTGATCGCGCTGCTCTCGATGTTGCGCCAATGCTATATCGCCCGGCAGGAACTGGTTCCCGAATTCCTCACCGATACGCTGGGTCGCAATATTCCGGCTTTGCTCGGCCTCACCCATTCGGATGGCGGGCTCGGTGCATGGCAGGGCTGCGGCCATATCGGCCCTGAAAGAATCGAAGCGCTGATTGAGGCGAGTGGGGTGCGCGCACGCCCGCTTCGCCAGGCTCTTGACTGGGGTTACCAGCGCGTCAGTGCCGGGCAGTCGGTCTTGCTGGTCGATGCAGGGCCACCGCCCCATGCCAAGCAGGCAGTGGTGGGCTGTGCGTCGACACTCGCTTTTGAATTCAGCTTTGGTAAACAGCG
>DASUDM010000194.1:0-5462 GCA_036275575.1 Sphingorhabdus sp.
GCCTGGTCGGCCTGCGCGCGGATATGCTTGAAGATCTTCATGTTCCACGACTTCGCCATCGCCGACTCAAATCCGAGTCCGCGTGATTGCAGGAAGCTGTGGAAACCCATTACACCGAGGCCGACCGAACGTTCGCGGCTGGCGCTATAGCGGGCGCGGGCCATCTCGTCCGGTGCGCGATCGATGAAATCCTGAAGGACATTATCGAGCATGCGCATCACATCCTCGATGAACATCTTGTCGCCGTTCCACTCATCCCATGTCTCAAGGTTGAGCGACGACAGGCAGCAGACTGCGGTGCGATCGCCGCCCAGATGGTCACGGCCGGTGGGCAGGGTGATTTCGGCGCACAGGTTTGAGGTCGAAACCTTGAGGCCCAGTTCGCGGTGATGCTTGGGCATCGACCGGTTCACCGTGTCGCTGAAGATGATATAGGGCTCTCCGGTGGCGAGGCGGGTCTCGACCAGCTTCTGGAAGAGCGAACGCGCATCGACGCTGCCGCGCACGCTGCCGTCCTTGGGGCTGACAAGGTTGAACTCGGCGCCGTCGCGCACCGCTTCCATGAACTCGTCTGAAAGCAGCACGCCATGGTGCAGGTTCAGCGCCTTGCGGTTGAAATCGCCCGAGGGTTTGCGGATTTCGAGGAACTCCTCAATCTCCGGGTGCGAGATGTCGAGATAGCAGGCGGCCGATCCGCGGCGCAGCGAGCCCTGGCTGATGGCGAGGGTGAGGCTGTCCATCACGCGGACGAAGGGGATGATGCCGCTGGTCTTGCCGTTGAGGCCAACGGGCTCGCCAATGCCGCGCACGCTGCCCCAATAGGTGCCGATGCCGCCGCCGCGCGACGCGAGCCAGACATTCTCGTTCCAGGTGTTGACGATGCCTTCAAGGCTGTCGTCGACGCTGTTCAGATAGCAGCTGATCGGCAGGCCGCGTCCGGTGCCGCCGTTCGACAGCACGGGGGTGGCAGGCATGAACCACAGCTTCGAGATATAGTCATAGAGCCGCTGGGCATGGTCCTGATCGTCGGCAAAGGCGTCTGCGACGCGCGCGAACAGATCCTGATAGCTTTCGCCGGGCAGCAGGTAGCGATCCTTCAGCGTTTCCTTGCCGAATTCGGTCAGCAACTCATCACGCGAGCTATCGGTGACAACATTGAACCGGCGCGCGGCCACGGCCTTCGAATCGGTGCCAGCCTTGGCTTTCGCCCCACTGTTTTGAGCAGCGGTGACTTCCTTTTCGGGCTTTGCCTTCTTTACCTGCGGGGTTTCGGTCTGTGTCTTTTCTGCTTCGAGCATGTCCGCCATATTGCCTTCTCCGGCCTCCCGGCCAGTATCCCTGAAATCCATGTGACTCTTTGCTCCCCTTATATGGGCTGGCCCTCACCCCGTTTGATTGCCAGCTCCGACTACCAAGACCCAAGAAACTTGTTCGCCTCTTGTTCGACTCGGGAAGCAAACGCCTCCCTTAGCATTTTTGTGCCGCCGCAGGGGCTTTTATTTGTGTTTTGCGCCGATTTTTTTCGGGCAAAAAACCCCCGCCGCAGAATTGCTCCTGCGGGATGAGACACAAATTGTAGGTATGCCCCCTGTGGCCAACCGCTATCTATAGTGCCTCAACCATTTTCAGACGCAAGAGGGTAAATGGTTAATTAAGGACTCGATTCGTCGCTCGCCTGATTCCATTCGTCGCACCCGCTTTGGGGTGCAGCGCAGCGACGCGCGGACTTTCTAGGACTTGATTAGCGTGCAAGAGTTTTTCCGACGAGAAGCACATTTTTTTTATCCACGATAAAAAATCGGTGGGGATAAATCGGCCGCGCACTTGACTGACGCAGGTGCGTGGATTCGCTTCGCCCCCCGATCCCGGTTGCGGCGAAATCCTCCCAAGCGAATCCATATTTGCCGCAAGAAAGATTCGCAGCGGCAAACATTGCCTAAAGCCGCCCCACGCTGCTAACGCGCCCGTCATGTCTGGAAACGAAACGCAAAAACACCCGCTCGTCACCGAGCTTGAGCAGCTGCTCTCCGTCCAGCGCATGGGCGATGGCTGGTATCTTGGCATGCGCAAGCCGGGCGGCAGGGGCCGGGTCTTTGGCGGGCAGGTGATTGCACAGGCACTCGCCGCAGCGCAGGATACCGTGGGCAGCGAGCGGATCGCGCATTCGCTGCATGCTTATTTCATGCGTGCGGGCGATGAGGATTATGAAATCACCTTCCGCGTCGAACGAGACTTTGACGGCGGCACCTTTTCCACCCGCCGGATCATCGCGCTGCAAAAGGATCGTCCGATCCTCAACATGGCAGCTTCGTTCCAGAAGCTGGAAGACGGGCTGCACCACCAGGAAGACATGCCCGACGTTCCCCCGCCCGAGGATCTGAAGGACGAGGCACAGTTGCGTGCGATGTTTGCCGACCAGGTGCCCGAAAAATTCCGTGATAATTTTGTGCGCGAGCGCGCCTTTGAAAGCCGCCCCGTCGATGCCCGCGATTGGCTGGGCGGGGACAAGCGCCGTCCTGCGCGGCAGGATATCTGGTTCCGCCTGCGCGACCGCACGGTCGATGATCCCGCCGTCCACCGCGCGATGCTCGCCTATCAAAGCGACAGCTGGCTGCTCGGAACCTGCACCTTGGCACATGGCGTTACCTGGATGACTCCGGGCATGATGAGCGCGAGCCTAGACCATGCGGTGTGGCTGCACGGCGATTTCCGCGTCGATGACTGGCTGCTCTATAGCTGCGACAGCCCCTGGACGGGGCGCGGGCGCGGTTTCAATCGCGGGTCGATCTACACCCGCGATGGGCGGCTGGTGGCGACGTGCGCGCAGGAAGGCCTGATCCGCTTGCGCCTACCCGCTACGGAGTGAGCGGCGGGCAGCAGAAACCCTCGCCAGGCAATCAGGCAGGGCCCCTTCCCCTGTTGTGACAGTCCCCAACCGAACGTTGCAGTTCAGGTCTTTGCGGATTTAAAATCAAGACATTGGTACATCGCGGCGGTTGACGCGCGCATGGGGCTGCCCGAAAAGTTGCACCGAAGGAGCCCCGACTCATGAAACTTCGCTCGCTTGCCCTTGCAGCCCTGATTGCGCCCCTTGCGATTGCGGCGCCATTTTTCGCCAGCCCTGCCCATGCCAGTGCAGATTCAACCTGCTATCCGAAGTGGAAAGTCCGCCAGACCGACATGAACGGGTGCAGCAGCACCGCTCTGCTGAGCCCGGGCAACGACACCCGCGTCAACCTGTTGATGCTGCTTTATGATCGGCATGGGTCGGTCGGGGTATCGAATGTTCCCGATTATGACAGCTATTACAACGAACGTCGCCGCGGCGATGCAGAGCCTTTCAACTTTCCCTATTTTGCAGCGAAGCTGGGGCCTGGCGGCAAGGAAGGCGATGGCGCATCGCGATTCCAGTCGGGTACGCGCTGCTTGTCCAACGATGCCGGATCGGCAGCATTCATCGCCGCTGTCGGCTCGGCCAAGGGACTTGGCGGTGAGGAACGCGCCGTGCTCGCCGCAGCGCGCAGCGCGATGAAGCCGGAATGTTCGGGCGGCGAAACCAGCCGTGCTGTGGCCGAAGTTGCGATCCGCAACGTCACCTCCAAAACCGGCAAGGCCTTTGCCGATTACCTGATTGCAGCCGCCGCATTTTATGATGGCGATTTTGCCGGCGCGCGCGCGGTTTTGACCGGCATTGGCAAGACCGACAATGGCTGGCTTGCAGAGGCATCGGCCTACATGCTCGCACGGGCTATGCTCAACCAGGCAACCGAAACCGCCTTTGGCGAATATGGCGATCTCAAAAAAGAGGGCGGCGATAGGGCTGTGCTCGCTTCGGCTGAAAACGCCTTCCGCGCCTATCTGAAGCGTTGGCCCGACGGTGCTTATGCGGCGTCTGCACGCGGCTTGCTCCGGCGTGTTTACTGGCTGTCGCAGGAAAGGCAGAAACTGCTGGGCGAGTATATCGCGCAATTCGCCGAACGCGATGCCGGTCGGCGCAATATCTCGCTGGTTGATCTGGTGCAGGAACTCGACATCAAATTGTTCGGCGAACTGGGGCCGGATGACAGCAGCGATCCCGAGTTGCTCGCGGTTATCGCGCTGCGCGAAATGCGCTATTATGACGAGGCCTCGCTCCGCGACCCCAATAATGGCCCGATCAGCCGTCAGTCGATCGAAGCGTTGCGCGGCCTCTACAAGGGCAAGGAAGATCTGTTCAATTACCTGCTCGCGGCGCATGCCTTTTATGTCGACAACAAGCCGGCCGAGGTGCTGCGGCTGATCCCGGCGGGCGCGGCCGGAAACAGCTATCTTGGCTATAGCCGTCAATTGCTGCGCGCCGTCGCGCTGGATGCCGCCGGTGATCCCGGCGCACGCGCGGCGTTGATCGCGGCGCTTAACGCCGGCAAGCTGCCCTTTCAAAAGGGAACAGCAGAGCTGGGCCTTGCGCTGCACCTGGAACGGACCAACGCGCTTGATCTTGTTTTTGCGGCTGGCTCGCCTGTCCGTGATCCCGACATTCGCGAGATATTGATCCGCTATGCCGCCGGGCCTGCTCTCTTGCGGGCGCGGTCTGCCGACCGCGGCGCATCGGCAAGCGAACGCAATGTTGCGCTCTATGCATTGCTCTACAAGCAATTGCTGCGCGGCGGCTATGCCGGCTTCCTGAAAGATAGCACGCTGATACCCGCCAATACCAAGCGGATTGCCACCGACGATTATGAAACCCCGCGTTTCAGCGAAGTGGCTGTCTTCAACTGGGCAGGTTCGCAGCAATTTGCCTGCCCGTCGCTGCGCGCGGTTGCCACGACGCTGGCCGCCAATCCGCGTGACCCGCGCGCGCAACTGTGCCTTGGTGAGTTTGTTCGTACGAACGGCATGGATCCGGATTATTATGGTGTCACCGAATATCTGGACGAGCCGCGCGACAAGGATGAGTTGGGCGGTGCCTCCAACCCATTTCCGGGCAAGCGCTTCTCGCGGCTGGATGCCTATAAGGCGATTATCGCCAATCCCGCGGCCGGGCCTGAAAACAGGGCTTATGCCCTGCACCGCGCGATCCGGTGCTATGCACCCAGCGGATATAATGGCTGTGATGAAACGGATCAGCCTGAATCGGTTCGCAAGGCTTGGTTCCAGCAGTTGAAACGGGAATTCCCGACCTCGCCCTGGTCAAAAAACCTGAACCTTTATTGGTGATAGCATGATGCGCCTATTGGCGCTCATTGCGCTGCTGCTTCTGTCTGGTTGCGACCGGGCAGAGCAGCGGCGTGTCGATGCACGTGACTATGACGCCTTCTGGCTGTGGGCGGGGGTCGAGCCGCAGCCGGTGCTCGATAGCGCGAAGACCATCTACATCCTCGCGGCAGAAATAAAGGGCGGGCCGAAGGGTCGTTATGTCGACCTGCGTCCTGCAGTGCCGCAGGTGCAGCATGCGCAGGTCTGGATCGTCTATCGCCTCGAAA
>DASUDM010000195.1:0-7772 GCA_036275575.1 Sphingorhabdus sp.
CAATCGATACGCTTTGCCTGTTCGGCCCAGAAACCATCAGGATCGGCGATGCTCTGCGCATAAAGCCGGTCATAATCCGCTGCGCTGCAATGCGTATTCTTGGTCGCACTTTCGGGGACGGGAAACCAATCCTGATGCTCGGTCACTTGCTCTCTCCAGACAATCGGGCTATCTAAGCTGTCAGCATTGGTGGAGTAAGTCCGGTGATTCAAGGGTAAAGAGCGGAAGGCGTGCGTGATCTGGATTGTGTCACTCCCGATTTGATCGGGGGTACATGGCCTAACACCTCGGTTTAAACCTTCGGCTCAGACCATGGCTTCCCGCTTTCGCGGGAATGATAACCATCTTGTTCCCAAGGACCCAAAATGCCCAAATTACAGAATAGATCCGCCCTCGTGACCGGGGGTGCCCGCGGTATTGGCGAAGCGATTGCCCGTTGTTTCGCCCGCGAAGGCGCAAAAGTCATCATTGCCGATATCGATATCGAAAATGGTCAACATGTTGCCGATGCCATCGGCGGCAGCTTCTTCCATCTCGACGTCGCTGACGAAAATGGATGGAACAGCTTGGCCGCCATCCAGCCGCAAATCGACATCGTCGTCAACAATGCGGGCATCACCGGATTCGAGGATTCGGCGGGACCGCACGACCCGGAACATGCGAGCCTTGCCGATTGGCGCCGCGTTCATGCGGTCAATATGGATGGGACGTTTCTCGGCTGTCGTTATGCCATTCGCGCAATGCGGGCAAAAGGCAAAGGTTCGATTATCAACATATCGTCGCGCTCCGGCCTTGTCGGGATACCGGCTGCGGTCGCCTATGCCTCTTCGAAAGCGGCAATCCGCAACCACAGCAAATCGGTCGCGCTCTATTGCGCCCAGCAAGGCCTCAACATCCGCTGCAACTCGATCCACCCGGCGGCCATACTGACCCCGATGTGGGAGGCCTTGATCGGTGATGGCCCAGACCGGGAACAACGCATGGCCGCGATGGTCGCGGATACACCGATGAAGCGGTTTGGCAGGGTAGAGGAAGTGGCGGCGCTGGCCTTGCTGCTTGCGGGCGAAGATGCGGCCTACATGACGGGCAGTGAACTACACCTTGATGGCGGGCTGCTTGCTGGCAGCGCTGCGTCGCCGGGCGATTGAAACTTAGTCCACATCCTCGACCGAGACGGCTTCACCCGTTACGCGCTGGGCCAGCGCTGCGGCGATGAAGTCGTCCAGGTCGCCGTCAAGCACGTCGCTCGGCGTCGGGCTGGTCACACCCGTGCGCAGATCCTTCACCATCTGATAGGGCTGGAGGACGTAGGAGCGGATCTGGTGGCCCCAGCCTATGTCGGTCTTGGCAGCATGTTCGGCGCTCGCTGCTTCCTCGCGCTTGCGCATTTCGGCTTCGAACAGGCGCGCCTTGAGCATGCCCATCGCGATTTCGCGGTTCTTGTGCTGGCTGCGATCAACTTGGCTGGCAACGACAATGCCCGAAGGCGCGTGGGTGATGCGGACGGCCGAGTCCGTCGTGTTGACGTGCTGCCCACCCGCGCCGGAAGCGCGATAGGTGTCGATTTTCAGGTCAGCCGGGTTGATGTCGATTTCGAAACTGTCATCGATCACCGGATAGACCCAGACCGAACTGAACGACGTATGGCGACGTGCGGAGCTGTCATAAGGCGAAATGCGCACCAGACGGTGGACGCCGCTTTCTGTCTTGGCATAGCCATAGGCATTCTCGCCCTTGACCTGGATCGTCGCCGATTTGATGCCCGCGGTATCGCCTGCCTGATACTCGATCGTATCGACCTTAAAGCCGCGCTTTTCTGCCCAGCGGGTGTACATGCGGAACAGCATTTCTGCCCAATCCTGGCTTTCGGTGCCACCTGCGCCTGCGTGGATTTCGATGAAGGTATCGAGCGGATCGGCCTCACCCGAAAGCAGCGCGGAAACCTTGTCCTTGTCCGCTCGATCGGCGAGCGCTTTCAGCGAGGCCACGCCTTCGTCCGCCAACCCTTCGTCGCCTTCCATCTCGGCAAGCTCGATCAGTTCGACGGTACCGCTCTTGTCGGCATCGATTTCGCGCACCGTCGTCACGGCGGCGTCAAGCCGGCGGCGCTCGCGCATCACTTCTTCAGCCTGCTTGGGATTATCCCAGAGTTTGGGATCTTCAACGCGCGCATTCAATTCGTCGAGGCGCCGTAGCGCACGATCCCAATCGAGCGACATTTTGACTAGGTTGAGGGCAGCGTCGATCCGGTCGACAAGGGCTTGCGCATCGGCGCGCATGGGTGAACTCCAAAGGCTAGATCAGGGATGCGCGACTAGGCGGTGTAATCAGCAATGTAAAGATGGACCGGTACAGCGAGAGGGGCGCACAGTAATGTTATCGGGTCTAAAATCGCTTCAAAATCGAAGGTGATCGTTAGAATATGTATTCTCTTCTCAAATGCGCATCATTCCTGTTCGGCTTTGTTATATGCGCTATTTGGCTGGGTACGCAGCCCGCCTCGGCCGCCCCCTACCCTTGCAACGGGCCCGGGCCGGGTCGCATCATGGTCGGAATGACACCCGGTGGAAACGGTGTCGCGTCGGTTCCTTTGTGCGTCGATGATCCGAATAGCAGCAGTCCGGTGGCCGCACCGCCCGCACCTGTCCGAAATGATTTTTCGGCCGTCGCCTGGCATCCAGATGCGAGCGACGTGTGGGCTTCGGCTCGCTACCAGAACCAGGCTGCGGCTAACGACGTCGCTTTGCGGCATTGCAACGAAGTCATGGGCTCAGGTTGCGAAGTCATCTGGCAGGTCAACGGGTTCATCGGCGCCGCCATCAGCCCGAACGGCAACATCATGTGGTCTGCTAATAGCAGCCGGGGTAAAGTCAAAAAATCGCTGGAAGACCAGTGCAAGGAATTCGTGCTTGGCTGCGTTCCTATCGGCATTTTCAAATCAACCGATGGATATGAGACCGACGGAAAGTGGATCAACATTCGCAAGCCCCAGAACATGGCCTTGTTACGGAAAAAATATGCCGCAGTGGCCTGGGTTATGGGTCAAGGTTATGATGGCACTTCATTCATCGCAACGGGCTACGCAACCTACCCGGAAGCTTCCAGCGCGGCATTAGCGGAATGCCAGAAGCATTATGGCCCGAAGCTCAAATGTGAAATCGTTGTTGGAACCGGCAATGGCTTCATCCAAGCTTTCCGTTCGGTAGAGGGAGATAATTTCCTGATCGACCAAAGCGTTTCACGAACGCAGCAGGCCTTGCCCATGATTTGCAAACGCCAGAAACTGCAAAACTGTGTCGCTTTGAAAGTGTATGACGCGCGCCAGCCAGGTTTGTTTGCGCATCGCGCGCAATGACTAGGGTGACCTACGCGCCCTAACGCGCAGTGATCATTTCCCAAAGCCCGGTGCCACCCATTTCGGCTACGCTGCTGCCCAGCAACCTTGCCCAATAGGCATCGTTCCCGTGGTCGGAACGCCAGTCGAGCAATGGACCTGTCAGCTTGTGCAGGTCATATTCTTTAGTGAAACCAATGGCGCCGTGAACCTGGTGTGCGATCGAAGTCGCTTGGCCTATTGCCTTGTTTGTACGCAATTTTGCGCAGGCGATTTCGAAAATCGCTGCATCAACATTTCCGGCGGCCTTATCCAGTGCCGCCGCCGCCGCCGCACCGGCAACATTCACCGCTGCCGCCTCGACTGCAAATATGGCAAGCACTTGCTGGACCGCCTGGAACTTGCCCAAAGCCTTGCCGAATTGCTGGCGGGTGTTCACATATTCGATACTCATCGCCAGCGCCGCATCCAACGCTCCCGCTGCTTGGGCGACGCGAATGAACGCGCCCAGTGGCCGCGATATTTCTCCGCCCACGATCAATTCACCCACTGGAAGATGCGGGACTTTCGCTCCAGCCTGGCGCAGCACAGCAAAAACATCGCCCCAGTCGCCTCCAAAGCCGCCTTCGGCTTCGGGCACGAGCAGTTGACCAAAACCGGCTCCCTCAATCGGAGCCATTCCTTCAACCGCAGCTTCGGCGAACACCGCCTCCGCCGTATCGCACAAAAGGGCACGTTGTTCGCTCATCTCAGTCCCAGCCCCCGTGCAATAATGCCACGAATGATCTCGCGCGTGCCACCACGCAGTGAGAAGCTCGGCGCAGCAATCAGCAATGCGCGCATAAGTCGCGCCAGATCGTCATCGCGGGTGGACGGGCAGTCGACCAATGCCTGCACGCGCTGCGGCAGCGCCTGTTCGAAACTGTTTCCAAGATCCTTTACCATCGACGCTTCGACCATTGGGTCTTCGCCAGCCGCCAATTTGGCTGCTGTCGAAAGCGACATCTGGCGCAAAGTCCACAATTCCGCAGTCAATTCGCCGATAAGCGCCTCGATTTGGGGATCAGGATTTTGCCCGGCGGCATCGATCAGTGCCGTCATCAGTACATGGCTGGATAGGTAACGCTCGGGCCCCGACCGTTCGAGCGCTAATTCTGCCGTGGCCTGTGCCCAGCCCTGTCCGCGCGTGCCAACCATTGCCCATTCGGGCAGCAGCACGTCATCGAAAAACACTTCGTTGAAATGATGTTCTCCCGCCATGTCGATGATCGGGCGGACGGTAAGGCCCGGAGCATCCATCGGGATGAGGAATTGCGACAGCCCGGCATTACGCTCACTGCCTTCTTCGCTGCGCACCAATGCCAGCATCACATGGCTCATATGCGCGCCCGACGTCCAGATTTTCTGGCCCGAAATGCGCCAGCCTTCGGAGGTATGGCGGGCAGCGGTTCTGACTGCGGCCAAATCTGATCCTGCACCCGGTTCGGAAAGGCCAATGCAGGTATAAGTTTCACCGCGGCAAATTCCGGGAAGGTAACGTTCCTTGGCCTCTGCGCTGCTATAACGCAGGATTAGCGGAGCCGTCTGACGATCTGCGATCCAATGTGCCCCCACCGGTGCCCCCGCTGCGAGCAATTCCTCAATAACCACATAGCGCTCCAGCGGGTGGCGATCGTGACCACCGACTTCTTTCGGCAGGATCATGCCCAAAAATCCCGCGCCCCCCAAAGCGCGCGAAAATTCCGGATCGCCCACTACCCAGCAATTGGGAACGCCAAGCTTGGCTTCATGCTGCGCCAGGAATGCGCGAACTTCGCCCCGTAGCTTTGCGACATCGCCGGGCGGATCGAACGGGTAGATGGTGAAACTTTGCTGCATCGTCATTGCCATGCCAGCCAATATCCCAGTCGACAAGTGCGCATAGACAGGATTTTCGCCAGCATGGCTCTGCCAGCCAATCGCGGCAATTTCGGCCGATATTAGCAAAATATAAACCAAAATATGCCACCTAGATTGGCCGGGGGAAGTGGCATTTCAGGTCCATTTTTGGACGAACGATCGGATCAGTACGGTGAAAAACATATTGCGAAGCTGGACAGGCAATTCCGCATCCGAAGCGGATGGCAGCGCGTCGGTTTCGGTGATCCGCTCCAATGATGCAGCAAAGCGTCTCGAACTGCTCGACGATTTTGAGCAGGCGGGCATCAGTTGGCTTTGGGCCACCGATGCCGACGGCCGCCTCGTCTATCTTTCAGGCAATGCCGCAGACAGTCTGCAAAAGCCGCTGGACGAATTGCTTTCCCGCCCGCTCGTCGAACTGTTCGAAACCGATCCGGATAGCCCCGGTGGCTCGACTGCACGCCCGCTCAATTTCCAGTTGACCGCGCGCAACAAACTGCATGATCAAACCGTCCGGCTCACCATCGGCCGCTCCAAACATGAGGGCCGGCAAACATGGTGGTCGCTTTCCGGCCATCCCAAGTTCGACAAATCGGGTGAGTTCAAGGGATATCGTGGCAGCGCCAAGGACATCACGATTGAATATGAGCGGCAATTGGAAGATTCGCGGCTCGCCGAATTCGACTCCCTCACCGGGCTTGCCAATCGGCACCGCATGAACAAGCGGCTCGAATCCATTCTCGCTTCGTACAAATCAACCAACCGGTCTTGTGCGCTGATGATGCTCGACCTCGACAGGTTCAAGCAGGTCAACGACACTTATGGTCACCCTGTGGGCGACGATCTACTGAAACAGGTGGCAAAGCGACTCGAACGCGTGGTTGGCCACAGGGGTGAGGTCGGCCGCCTTGGCGGGGACGAGTTCCAGATCATCCTGCCCGACATCGATGATCGCGGCAAATTGGGGGAGCTCGCCGCCAAGATTATCCAGCTGGTCTCTCAACCTTATGTTATCGAAGACAAAAGGGCGACTATCGGAACATCGGTCGGTATCGCGGTTTCGCCCTATGACGGCGTACACAAGGATGATTTGATCCACAATTCGGACCTTGCGCTCTACGCTTCGAAAAATGGCGGGCGCGGGCAATTCCGTTTCTATTCGGCGGACTTGAAGGATGAAGCAGAAGAACGCCGCATTATTGAAGAAGACCTGCGGGTGGCCCTCGCCGAGGAAATGCTGGAACTGCATTACCAGCCGATCGTGCGCACCGATGACAATATGGTCGTGGTTTTCGAAGCATTGATGCGCTGGACCCATCCCGAGCGCGGCAATATCGGGCCCAACCTGTTCATCCCGATTGCCGAAGAATCTGACCTGATCCTGAAACTGGGCGAATGGGCCCTCAACCGTGCCTGCAAGGATGCGCTGGAATGGCCGTCATCGGTTCGTGTCGCAGTGAACGTCTCGGCCGCACAATTTACGCACAGCGAATTTTCGGAAACTGTCACTCGGGCACTCCAAGCGTCAGGGCTGGAGCCAGGTCGCCTCGAACTCGAGCTGACCGAAAGCGTTTTCATGGGCGACAGCGAAACCGTGGAAGAAACATTCCGGACGCTGAAAAAGCTGGGCGTTCGTCTGGCCCTTGACGACTTTGGAACCGGATACTCGTCGCTCAGCTATTTGCGATCGGCTCCGTTCGACAAACTGAAAGTCGATCGTAGCTTTGTCGATAGCTGCACGATCAAGGATCAGAATAGCGACAAGATTATCGCCGCCATTATTGGCCTTTCCGATGCGCTTGGAATGGAAGTGACCGTCGAGGGCGTGGAAGCGTTCGACCAGCTGGATGTCGTGAAATCGAAAGGCGCGCGCTACATCCAGGGCTGGATCTATTCGAAAGCCTTGACGCAGGCAGCAATCGTCGAACGCATGAAGACCGGCGATTTCC
This sequence comes from Sphingorhabdus sp., assembly GCA_036275575.1. Lineage (GTDB taxonomy): Bacteria > Pseudomonadota > Alphaproteobacteria > Sphingomonadales > Sphingomonadaceae > Sphingorhabdus_B. The sequence continues at coordinate 7,183 of DASUDM010000195.1, forward strand.
GGATTGAGCCCGATGGCCCCGAACGCCATCGTGGCGAACGACGCTCGGTCTTCCGCCGGATCGGGGTGATACATGACGACCATCGCTATGACGCATTGATGCGCGATCTTTCGAAGACCGGGGCGCGAATCGAGGGACTGGTCGGCGTACCGGTGGGGACCGATCTCGTGCTCGATCTTGGCGGCGGGCAGTTGGTAATTTGCACGGTCAATCGTTCGAACGATGCAACCTTTGCGGTCGAATTTGAAACGCCACTGGTCAGCGATGGAGCGGGCGGGCTTTGCACCCGCCATCGCGCATCGCCCTATGCATTGGCTGCCGCAGGAATGAAAATCGAACCCGGACCCAATGGCAAGAGCAACAATGTCGTGCTGCTCAATCCGCCGACCACCAAGCCGCAATTCATGGAAGTCGCAGTGAACAAATCGCTTAATGCGGGCGGGCTCTGAATCCCGCCAGCCATTCAGAACGCGTAAGCAACACCGGCAACTGCCAAAAACTGATCGGCATCTCCTGCATCGCGAACGATCGGACTGCGGGCATATTTTCCAAGGATTCGTTTGTAGCCTGTAAGACCAAATAAGGCCCAT
>DASUDM010000196.1:0-4197 GCA_036275575.1 Sphingorhabdus sp.
AATTCGGCTTCCGCTTCGATGGCAACAAGATTGTCGGTGTCGACGGTTCGGCGGCCAATGCGAAGGCTTCGGTCGAGGGCTGCCTGAAACGCCTTGGCATCGACTGCATCGACCTGTTCTATCAGCACCGTGTCGATCCCAATGTGCCTCTCGAGGACACCGTCGGCGCCATGGCGGACTTGATCAAGGAAGGCAAAATCAAGCATATCGGGCTATCCGAAGCTGGCCCCACGACCCTGCGCCGCGCTGCTGCCGTCGCTCCGATCAGCGCGCTTCAAAGCGAATATTCGCTGTGGGAGCGCGACGTTGAAGAGGAAATCCTCCCCACCTGTCGCGAACTCGGCATCGGTTTTGTGCCCTATTCGCCGCTCGGTCGCGGGTTCCTGACGGGATCGATCCGCAGCCTTGATGATTTGCCCGAAAATGACTGGCGCCGGAATGACCCCCGCTATCAGGGCGAGAATTTCGCCGCTAACCTGAAGGTCGTCGACGCTGTCGGCGATGTTGCCGCCAAACATGGCGCGTCCAATGCACAGGTCGCACTTGCATGGCTGCTTGCCCAAGGAGAGGACGTCGTTCCAATCCCCGGTTTCAAACGCCGCGTGACGATGGAGGACAGCGCCAAGGCTGCAGACCTGAAGCTGGATGCAGACGATCTGGCGAAACTCGAAGCGGCCGCTCCGCGCGGCGGCACCGCTGGCCCGCGCTATGGTGAGGCGGGCATGCGGATGGTCAGGCTATAGCCAGCGGTAGATACCCGCCCCATAATTGCCAAACAGGTTGTGCGCCCACGTGGCGCCCAGCCAGAAAACAACGCCAATCAGCAGGAAGCGGGGTTCAACCTTTGCCAGCTGCGAAAGGCGTGGCAAAAAGCTGGTCTGGCGCTCCCATTTTGCCCAGGCATCGCCCAGTGAGGCTTCTTTCTTGCGGTCCTGTCCGTACGATCCAGCCAACGCAAGGAACACCAGGCTGCCATTGAAAAGGAAGCTGTCCATGCGCGGCGCGATCAGGATGTGCGCCAATCCCCACAGAGCAAAACCCCACATCATCGGATGCCGCGTCACGCGAAACACGCCGGTAGGCACCTTTGCCGCCAATGTGCGGATCACGTCGCCATCAGGATTGGGCAAGGCGGGGTTGCCCTGAAAAGATCCGGCGAACAGGATTGCGGCGAGCAAGGTCAGGATGCTGGCGACGATCCAGATTGCGTTGGTTGGGGCCCAATATAGTTCGCCCACAGGCGCGCGCGAAAATTCCCACATCATCCAGCCAAGTCCGACGAACGAAACGAGCGAGTAAAGGCCAAGAAAGGCCTTTTCGCCCATTCGCGCGACCAAAGGTGCCCGCGCTGGATGCGACAGGAGGAAGTGGCTTCCAACGAAAAACACGCACGCTGTCAGCAAAGGTAACAGGCTATCCATTTGTCCCTCCTCCCGCCGTCAGGCGTCAATGTTCATAGGCTTTGGGCAAGCTGCCTTCCTGCGGTGTACGATAGCGATCGCGCAGACGGTTCTGGCGATTGCCAAGCGGTTGTTCGACCCCATCGACAAAAACCGCAACCGGTGCACTTGAAAGCTCGAGCGGATCGCCATCCCAAACCACAACATCGCCGACCCGGCCGACTTTGAGGCTTCCGAGCTGGTCGCCCATGCCGATTGCCTCTGCAGGGCCCGAACTGATCGCAGCAAATGCTTCATCCCAGCTCAAGCCGGTGGCACGCGGCACCTTCTGGAGGCTGACGAGATTGCCTGCATATTGCGTGGTGTAGCGAAGCTGGTGCGAATCCCGGTCGTCGATCATGCCGATCGAGACCTTGACGCCCGCATCCTTCATCCGCCCGATGTTCGATTGGGTTGCCCCGAGCAGTTCGAAGGTCGCCGGCAGGTCATTGAGCGCCGATGCAATTACGGGAACGCCTGCTGCGGCTATGCGATCGGCAACACGCCAACCTTCGCTAACGCCGACAAGCACCATCTTGATCGCCGGGTAATCACGTTTCAACTCAAGCACGCGCAAGATGTCGTTCGCCGCTTCGACACGGACGAGCAACCGCTGCTCGCCGCGCAATACGGCTTGCAGCGCCTTTGCGTCTTCCGCACGCAAAAGCTCATCGTCAAATGCGTTGCGACCAGTGGCGTAATCCTGCGCCTCGCGCAGCATCGCGCGGAACAGCAGGTGCGAGGACGAACGGCTTCCGCCAGCGGCGGCTGCCCCATTCTCACCCAATTCGACGAACTGGAAAACGCGCGCCTTGGTCACGGCATCAGAGTCCGAACCAAGGTCCATCACGGCACCCTGCCCCGCGAAGATATTCCCCGCAGCTTCAGGCGCAACCACCGCGCGGGTCACACCCGCGCTGCGGTTGACAGCGATAGGTGAACGGAACGGATCGATAGCTGGAGCAACGTCGATTGCCGCTGAAAAGCCGCTCTTGCCGCCGCTCTTGTCGTTGGTGCCGTTGACGGCATCGACTTCGGAAAGGCCGAGCCGACTGAAACCGGCGAACACGCCGGGTGTCACCCATTTGCCTGACGCATCTATGGTGCGGGCATTGGCCGGAATGGCGACACCAGCACCAGCGGCGACTACATTGCCATCACGGATGACGACTGTGCCACCTTCGATCGGCGCGCTGCCATCGCCGATAACCAGCTTGCCACCGGTTATGGCGATTGTCTCGGCCGATGCGGGCGAAGCCAAAGCAGCCAAAGCCGCTGCTGCGAACAGAAGATGCCTCATTTCACATCTCCTTCACCGGGCTGGCCAAGCTCGAAGTCGCTCACCGGTCGCCGCTTGGCGTCGGCTGCATCGAACAGCAAAGCGCCATCGACCCATACCTTTTCAGGCCGTGAATAGACCGACAGAGGATTGCCGTTCCACAATACGAGATCGGCCATCTTGCCCGGCTTCAGGCTGCCGGTCATCTTGTCGATGCCCATTGCCTTGGCCGGGTTGTAGGTCAGCCAGCGGATTGCATCGGCATCCGAAATCTGGAAACCCATTCGCCGCGCATCCGAAAGCGCCTTTGCCGCTTCCTGGTTGAGCCGCTGGATCTGGTTTTCGTCATCCGAGTGGATGATCACGCATGCACCTGCATTGTGCAGGATGCCGGCATTTTCAGGGATCGCGTCATAGGCTTCCATCTTGAAGCCCCACCAATCCGCCCACACCGCCGAGCAGACGCCATTGTCGCGCAGCAGGTCGGCAATCTTGTAAGATTCGACCGCATGGTGGAAGGTCGAGACCTTGTAGCCAAATTCCTTGGCCATATCGAGGACGATGGCCATTTCATCGGCGCGATAGCAGTGGTTCTGGATGGTGATGTCGCCATCAAGGACACCGGCAAGCGTTTCCATCCCGATGTCGCGGGTATAGTCCTTACCCGAATCCCGTTTCTTCCGATATTCCTGCGCCTTGATCCAAGTCTGGCGGTTGACGGCAAGGTTGCCCATGCGGGTAGACGGCATCCGTCCGCGCGCGCCATAAACGCGCTTCGGATTTTCACCGCATGCCATTTTCAGGCCATAAGGTGCGCCGGGGAATTTCATCCCCTGCACGGTGCGGGCATAGACATTCTTCAGCACCACCGAACGGCCGCCCATCAGGTTGGCTGATCCGGGGAGGATTTGCAGAGTGGTGATTCCACCATTGGCGAGCGCACGGCTGAAACCCGGATCCTGCGGCCAGACGCTATGTTCGGCCCACACTTCGGGCGTGGTTGGCGAGGTCGCCTCATTGCCGTCATCATGGGCATCGACCGACGGGGTCGGATAATCGCCAAGATGCGAGTGGATATCGATGATACCCGGCGTCACGAACTTGCCGTTACCATCGAAGACAGCAACATCCGCCGGGATCGGCGTATCAGGACCACCTACCGACTGGATCTTGTCACCGGCAAAAAAGACCACGCCATTGTCGATCCGTCCGCCTTCGCCATCAAAAATGGTGACGTTACGGATCGCGGTGGCGACGCCCGGATAGGGCTTGTAGGTCGATGGATAAGGGTCCTTGTTTAGCTTCGCAGGCTTTTCCGCCGGTGTGTCCGCCGAAGCGCTTTTCGGCGCTTCGGTGGTGTTCGAACAGGCAATCAGGGCAAGCGGCGCGGCGAGGATAGACCAGCGGAATCGTTCCCTCATCTTCAGGCCGCCTTTTCAGATGCAGGCTCTTCGTCCTTCAGCGTATCGAGATGCATCC
>DASUDM010000197.1:0-7243 GCA_036275575.1 Sphingorhabdus sp.
ATCAAGGGAATGAAGCGCCAGCGCACCATTCGCCTGCTCTGGGCGGGTGCCGAAGAAGTCGGTATCTGGGGCGGCAAGGCCTATGCCGAAACCAACAAAGCGGTGCCGCACGCGCTCGCGATGGAATCCGATTTTGGCGCCGACCGTGTCTGGCGGGTCGATTTCAAACTGCCCGAAAGTGCTAAGCCGCTGGATGACCGCATCGCTGCACGTCTTGCTCCGCTTGGCATTTCTCGCGGCCGCGACGCTGCGAGCGGCGGCGCCGATGTCGGCGCAATCATCGCGGCGCAAAATTTGGGCGTAATCGACCTGCAACAGGATGGCAGCCGCTATTTCGATCTCCACCACACCCCCGACGATACCCTCAGCATGATCGACAAGGCGCAGTTGCGCCAAAATGTCGCAGCGTGGACGGCGGTGTTGGCCGAAGTGGCCAATTATGAGGGCGACCTGACCGTCGCACCAAAGCCTTGAGGACGGTCATCGCCTTTGCCTTGCTGACGGTGCTTTCAGGCTGCGTCGAAGAATCGACTCCCAAAGAAGGGGAAAAGGCCGCTGCACAAATTGCGTCTGAAGAAGATGCCGAAGCACTGCGCAACGAGCAAAAATCGATCGAAGAAGCCGCCGACGCCGCGGCCAAGCTTGTTGAAGACGAAACCCGCGAAGAAATTGAACAGATGAAAGCGGAAACAATGGAATAAAGGTTTTGGTCGGGGAGACAGGATTGTGCTCCGCTCTACTGCTCCCCTCCCAAAAGGGTTTGGTCGGGGAGACAGGATTCGAACCTGCGACCCTCTGCTCCCAAAGCAGATGCGCTACCAGGCTGCGCTACTCCCCGACACGGAGCATGTTTTACCATTTTTCAAAGCCCGATGGGCTTTGAGAGTGGTGGGCCCGGAGGGACTCGAACCCCCGACCTAGCCGTTATGAGCGGCCAGCTCTAACCAACTGAGCTACAGGCCCCCTGGGAAAGGCGCCGATAGCGGATGCTTGGCCGCAAAGGCAAGCGACAATTCGCCATCTGCCTGCAATCATTGCTTGAAAGCCGCTTTCTCCAGTTCCGCAACGGTCACCGGCTTCGCGCCGCGTCTGGCGAGATGATCGAATATCTGCTCCCACCAATCATAAAACCGCTCCAAAGCCGCTTCATCGCGAACATAGGGCGTATGGCCAATGGCAAGCGAGGGAGAGTGGAACGAGAAATTCAGGACCGGCAGCTTCGCTTCGATCGCACAATCTATAGCCAATATGGCCTTTTCCGCAGGTATCCCTTCTGGGGTCAGGGCTATACGCTCGAGCATGCCGCTCCTCGCCAGCAGCGCGCGCATCGCATCGGATGCGAATAGTTTGTCGAATATTATGGGCCCCGCTGATTTCAAGGCGCCAGCAAAGACCGAAGTGACCGGGATTTCAGCCAGCTTTCCGGGCGTGACCCAATAAGGGCTGGAAGAAGCGCGTGCGTAGCTGGGCCCACCTTGCTTTCGATAATCAAACAGCGATCGCACCGATGTATCGAATTTGATACCCAACTCGCCGAGAATGGCAGGTGTCGCCGCTCCCGCCCCATAGCGCCCGGCACGATAGATCTGCGCCTCGACACCCATCTGCTTCACGACGGCCTCATACAGCTGATGCAATTTGGCGCGTTCGGTTTCGGGGGGAAGGTTGCAGGCATAGCTGTTATAGGCACTCACCTCTTCGGAAAAAGGCGGGGTCACCCAGGGGTGGAGTTGCAGCCCGATTTCGGCATTTCCATCGCGAACAAGTCCGGAGAAATATTCCGCGCCAAAGCCGTCGGCGGCGACCGGATAATCGACCAGATAAAGCGGCGTTACGCCCTTTCGTTTGCAAAGTGCTTGGAACGGCTCGATCGAGCGTAAATGGCTAAGCCCATGCTGTTCGCGGGTGAACGGACCGCTCCAGTCGAATTCCTCTTCGGTATCGATGGTAATCAGGAAGCATGGCCCTTTGATGCCATGGAAATCGACAACTGACCCGCTTTGTGGAAAATTGCGGGGCTCGACCTGCATTGTCGTTGCCCCTCTGCTTTCCATGCTAGTCGCCCCCGGTTTCCCTGAAATCCATGTCGCCATCCTGCACGGCGGGAATAGCCAATATCAGGCTTTCCTTTTGAAAGCGTAAATCGCCACCGGCCTTGCGCGCAAGATTGCGCACCAACCTTAACGAGAAACCCAGCCCCAGCAAAGGCGAAGCTATATCCGATGCGCTTTCCAGCTCCGGTATTGAGGGATCGGTCCCGAACAATTGGCTATCCGTGCACTTCTTCAACTTGGTCGGCAGCTCCAGTTGGAACAAGTTGGTTGCGGATTTGCCAGGTTCGGTCTTGAAACGACCATTCAGGCTCTCGCCTTCGGAACACCCCATCATGACGGCCGAAAGCAAGCGGGAGAATATCCGTTCAGCCAGTGATCGATCGATCGCAAAGGGGCGCACCGGGTCCGCTATTGCTAGGTTGAGTTCGATCCGGTTATCTTCGCTAATCGAATGCAATCGCTCGGCAAGCCGGTTCGCCAGCCAACGACATTCGGTGAGGCCGGGTTCGACATCGAAATTGCCCGCGTCGAGTTTGGCAGCAACGCTAAGATCTTCAAAACCGGCAAGCAAACGGTGCGCATCGGCCAGGATGGCCCCGGCCATCTGCCGGTACTCCGGCGAAACCGGTCCAAACAACTGCTGTTCGATGATTTCAGCAAAGCCGGCAATCGCCCCCAGCGGTGTCCGCAATTCATGGACAACCTGTTGCATGCTCTCGCCCTGCAACCGCCTGTGTTCCGAACCACCAGTTGCACCCTCCGGCATTTCGCTCAACGTTGGCCGGCGAAGAATGCCGCGATATCCCCTGAAACGCCCGGTCGCAGGATCGAAAAATGGCGATGCGTTTATGCGCCAATGGCCGTCGACTGCAGGGCTCCCCCGCAATCGCATGCGCGCATTTTCAAGCGGCATCCGTTGCCGGAATGCTGCTGCGCCATACGCATCTGGCCCTGGCCCATCATCATAAGCGGCCTGCGCGATGTCTACGCCAACGATTGCACCGCGGGGCACACCTTCAACCCAGATGATGGTACCATTATCGTCGGTTTCAAAATTGATCTCATTTGGCGCCGGGCTGTCAATTTCGCTGAAATCGTCGCCAAATGGCAATCTTGGCGAATCCCCTGATTCCCGATCCTTGCGCCATTGTTCAATCCGGCGGACGATCGCGCCGATTTCTCCTGAAGGCTGGATCGCTTCCGAATCGGTTGCAGGCTCTGCAACTGTTCCCTGAATCCGGAAATCGGCACCGGCCCATGCCTCCAGCGCCCGCTTCGTCTTGATGCCCAAATGCGGTCGATTGCGGAGGAAGCCGCGGGCCCGAACCGGCAATTCCGGAACCAACTCGCTCCATTCACCATCGGTCAAGTCCGCCCCGTAAATCGCTGCTGCCGCAATTTCCGGTGCATCGCCAGCAAGCAACTGGATTAGGGGTGCCGATCGGATACGACCAGAAAGTGCTTTCACGCCGGCAAGCCGTTCGTGTGCGGATAATTTCTGGGCGAGCATATGGGCGCTCACAAGCCCCCTTGCGACCAGTTCACCGTCAAATTCACGCGGATTTTGGGCGAGCAAATCGATAAGCTGGCGCCATTGGCCAATATGCGCCCCGCCCGAAACGAGATCGAGATTCCGTAATGCGGTTGCAAGGCGATCGTCTACACGCAACGAGATTTTCAGTCCAAAATTGGGTTGGCCAATGCCATCGTTAGCCGCCGTCTCGGAACTGCAAAAGCCGCTATTTCGCTACGTCACACTATGGGACACCACTTATCCACAACGTTGACAAAAGCGCCTGTCCGGCTTTGGAACAATTGCAATTGCCTATAATAATATTTTATGGTTAGCTGTGATGAGAATAGGGAAATAACATAATATGGCAGCAATCAGTTTCGATGCGATTGATCTGAAGCTTCTTGCCGAACTTCAGGAAAATGGCAGGATCACCAATGTCGAACTTGCCAGCAAGGTCGGGCTGACCGCACCTCCATGTCTGCGCCGCATGCGCACGCTGGAACAGTCGGGCGCCATCAAGGGCTATCATGCCGAAATCGATCCGGCAGCGCTCGGCTATTCAATCATGGTCTTCGCCATGGTTAGCCTCAAAAGCCAGGCCGAAGCAGATTTGCGTGCCTTCGAAGACCATGTGCGTTCGCTGCCCAATGTGCGCGAATGCCATATGCTGAACGGCGAAATTGACTTCATCCTGAAAATCGTCGCGCATGACCTCCAGTCATTCCAGGAGTTTTTGACTTCGCAACTGACGGCGGCGCCCAATGTTTCAAGCGTCAAGACCTCGTTGACCATCCGGACGGCAAAAGACCAACCGGGCGTTCCTATCGAAGGCTGAAACAAAAAAGGCCCACGCTTTCGCGCAGGCCCCTTTTCAATTTCCAATGTGCCTATCAGGCTGCGGGTTGCGCCGCAGACTGCTGGTCGATGTAGATCAGCCAATATTCCGCAATACCCTTGCGCTTCGCACCGCTAATCTTGGCAAACGCGGCCTTTGCGCCTGCCCAATCCTTGAGGTGGGTCTGCGCAATACCGAGGTTCGTCAAAGCACGGTCGGTCTGGTCGATGCCGTCACGATCGACTATGCCGCCCTTGGCGAGTGCCGCTTCGTACATTGCCTTCGCGCGGGCATATTGACCGAACGAAAGCAGGGCATCGCCCGTCAGCATCGCAGAATAGCCCTTTGGCGCTGCAAGTGCCGCTTTCTCATCCTGCGCCCAGGTGCCCGAAAGTTCCGGGATCAGTTTCTGCGCGCTGGTGTAGATTTCCGAAAAGGTCAGGTTGTTCTTCGAAATCGTACCCTTGGCAAAGCCTTCATCGAGCACCGCGGCCACTTCTGCAGGATAGCGGCGGGCGTCGGCATATTCGACATATTGCTTATACTCATGCTCGAACATCAGCGCCTTGTTCAGGCGTGCAAGGCGGAGCACCGAGAGCGATTCCAGATTATCGAGATCGGCAATACGCTGATACTGGAACAGCGCATCATGATAGGTTTCAGGGCGCGGGTCATATTTGACCATTTCCTTGCCCCAACGCAGGATCTGCGCATTGTCCTTCGAACGGGTCGCATAATTCAGCGCCTGGGCGAACCATTGCGTATCCGGCTTTCCACCGGCAGCTTTGGTTGCTTCCACAGCCTTGCCAAGCCAGTTGATCGCTTCGGAATAATTGTTCTGCAGGCGATAGGCGTTGGAAATCTGCACTTCGACATTGCTGCCGCGATAGCCCATATTATAGGCTTCGAGCATCTTCGTCGCAGCTGTCGCATAATCCTTGTCGTTGTAGAAATAGAGCGCCTGCTGGAATGTGTAGGCCGGTTTCACATTTGCAGGTGCGACGCCGCTTTCGACGATCAGGTTCACGCCCTTGCGCTGCAAGGCGACGTCTTTCATTTGCGCGCCGAGGTTGAAAGCGAAAACGCCGGCTTCATAGCGATCGTCGACATTCAAGATGGCGGCTTCAACCGCAGGGAAGGCCGCTGCAGCCGCTGCCATGTCCTTTTTCTTCATGAAGGCATCGACAGCCGGCGCATAAGCCTTTTGGAATTCCTTGGAAAAATTCCGCTTTACCGGCTTTTCGGCTTCTTCCTTCTTCTTGTCGTCTTTTGCAGCATAGGCGGCAGGAACGACGGCGAAGGAGCCCAAGGCGAGCGCAGCGGCGAATTTGGAAATGCGATTCATTCTACTCTCCGTTTAACGAACAGGCCGCCAATCGCACAAAAGGCGGCCCCAAATTTGCCGCCACCCTTACGCGCCTAACCGCCATTTCGCAATCGGGATAGCGGTGTGGAGATGAATTGCGGTTGAATGGCCTTTCCCGACAAGTTCAACGCCCCGAATCTGTGGATAAACTGGTGAAAAAGGAAGATTTGACGGGGGCTCGGGTGGCTATTTCGCCCATGCTCGTCTAGGGTTTCCGCTTAGATAAAAATACAAGGATTTATGCGGACGTGAGCGAAGAGATCGAACCGATCGAACCCACCGATATTACCCCGGTAGACATTGTCGACGAAATGAAGTCGAGCTACCTCGACTATGCGATGTCGGTGATTGTCGCGCGCGCGTTGCCCGACGTGCGCGACGGCCTAAAGCCGGTGCATCGCCGTATCCTGTTTGCAAGCCAGGAAGGCGGCTTTGTCGCCGGGCGTCCGTACCGCAAATCGGCCAAGATTGTCGGCGACGTGATGGGCAATTACCACCCGCATGGCGACAGCGCGATTTACGACGCGCTGGCCCGCATGACGCAGGATTGGTCGCTCCGCGTTCCGCTGATCGACGGCCAGGGCAATTTCGGGTCGATGGACCCGGATCCTCCGGCATCGATGCGCTATACCGAGGCGCGTCTTGCCAAGGTTGCCAATTCGCTGCTCGACGATCTCGACAAGGATACTGTCGATTTCCAGCCCAACTATGATGGCAGCCGTGAAGAGCCGCAGGTGCTGCCTGCGCGCTTCCCAAATCTGCTCGTCAACGGTGCAGGCGGGATTGCTGTTGGCATGGCGACCAACATACCGCCGCACAATCTGGGAGAGGTTATCAAGGCCTGCCTCGCATATATCGAAAATCCGGCGATCACGGTCGACGAACTGATTGAGATCATCCCTGCCCCCGATTTCCCGACGGCTCCGCTGATCCTGGGTCAGTCCGGCGCTCGCAACGCCTATCGCGAAGGCCGCGGCTCGATCGTGATGCGCGCGCGGCACGAAATTGAGGAAGGCCGGGGCGACCGCCGCTCGATCGTGCTCACCTCGATACCCTATCAGGTCGGCAAATCGGGTCTGGTCGAGAAAATCGCCGAGGCTGCGAAGGACAAGCGGATCGAAGGCGTCTCCGATATCCGCGATGAATCGAGCCGCAAGGGCGTCCGCGTCGTTATCGATCTAAAGCGCGATGCGACACCCGAGGTGGTGCTCAACCAGTTGTGGCGTCACACACCTGCACAATCGAACTTCCCGGCCAACATGCTCGCGATCCGCGGCGGGCGGCCCGAAGTGCTTAACCTGCGCGACATAATCGAGAGCTTCGTCAAGTTTCGCGAAGAAGTCATCACCCGCCGCACCAAGTTCGAACTGAACAAGGCGCGTGACCGGGCGCACATCTTGCTCGGGCTGGTGGTCGCGGTGACCAATCTTGACGAGGTCGTGAAGATCATCCGCGGATCGGCCTCCCCGGTT
>DASUDM010000198.1:0-7107 GCA_036275575.1 Sphingorhabdus sp.
TTCGCCTTTTTCTTCCTGCCTGATCCTGGAGCGCGGCCAAGGCCGATCGCTTTTGCAAGATCGCGGCGTTGTTCGGCATAAGCCGGAGCAACCATCGGATAATCCGCTGCCAATCCCCACTTCGCGCGATAATCGTCGGGGGTCATGCCGTAATGCGTCATCAAGTGGCGCTTGAGCATTTTCAGTTTCTTGCCGTCTTCGAGGCAAACGATATAGTCACGCTTCACCGAAGAGCGGACAGGAACTGCAGGTTCAAGTGCCACTTCAGGTGCAGCCCCGCCAGAGGATAATCCTGCAAGCGCACCATGCACATTGGAAATCAGCGAAGGCAAGTCTGACACTGCAACACTATTGTTGCTGACATGTGCAGCGACAATGTCTGCGGTCAGCGTGATCAACATTTCATTCGTATCATTGGTTTCTTCGGACACTTTAATTCTCCCATACCCGTTGTTTTGTTATAAGACAGCACGGGCAGTAGAGCAGTATCGCTGGATGTGTTCAATAAGAAATCTGTCTTCTGGTTGGACAAAGCATCACATTCGAAACCAGAATGGCATTATATCAAAGGTTCAATGCCATAGTTGTTGCATCGAAACGATCACCATTGATCCCCCGGTAATAAGATCTGCGCGTACCACAATATTCGAAACCAAAATTCTGGTAGAATGATAGGGCAGGGTTATTTGATCTTACTTCAAGGAAAATCCGAACACGATTTGCTGAACGCGCCCTATCAATAACATGTGATAACAAATTATGGGCTATGCCTTGTCGCTGGAATTCCGGATCTACTCCGATCATCAGCAATTCTTCCTCGTCGACAATCCAGCGCGAAAGCGCAAAACCGACGATTTTTTCATTTTGCGCTGCGAGAAAGAGCCCGGTCGCAGGTGCGGCCAATAGCGAAAGGCATTGTGCAGCAGTCCATGCTTCGCCGTACACAGGATCGAATGCCCGTTCCATGACGGGCATGATGGCAGCTACATCGCGTGCGTCGCCAATGAAGATCCGCGGCTTTTTCATCAAGCACCCGGTAGTTTTGCATCCGGTCCGCGCACATAGGCGGCGGTTGGGGGAAGGGGGGGTAGCGCAGCAATCAAGGGCCAATGGCTTGCATCGGATATCACGTCCAATGCCGTTCCGCCTCCGCGCAGGTCGATCAATGCGCCGGCCGCGTCACCTGCTACAAAAACTGCGCTGGAAACTGCGCGCGCGTCCTCTGGCAAAAGCGATTGCGCTGGCCGCGACGCGATTCCGTCAGCGCCAAAAGGCTGGAAGAAATACTCGCCATGTCCACCATGAATCGCCACATCGATAGCCACATCGTCTTTCACCTGCAGGCGCGCAATCGCCGCCAACAGCGCAAGGCCGTTATAGCCATCGCAAGCTACATTCCATGCCAGCCCCAGCGCCTTTGCCGCTGAAATGCCGACACGGATACCGGTGAAGCTACCGGGGCCGACATTAACGCTGATATGATCCGCAAGGCCATGTTCAGGCAGCTCGGAAATCATCGGCACCAGGCGCTCTGCATGGCCGCGGCCAATCACTTCATGCCGCGCGGCAATGCATTGTTCGCCGTCGAACAGCGCGACCGAACAGGCGCGCGAAGCAGTATCGATAACCAGCCGTCTCACGCGCAGCCGCGTAGACGATCAGACGATCTTGTTAAAGCGGTCAAATGCAGGGCGTGGGCTGCGATCGAATATTGTTGTCGGGTCGCCATAGCCGATGGTGGATATGAAGTTCGACTTCACCTTGGTGCCTGCAAAGTACTCAGCGTCGACAGCATCATTGTTGAATCCGGACATCGGGCCTGTGTCCAGACCCAATGCACGTGCAGCAAGGATGAAATAGCCGCCCTGCAGGCTGCTGTTGCGAAATGCTGTCTTCTCGATCAGCGCATCATTGCCGACAAACCAGCTGCGCGCATCGGTATGCGGGAACAGCTCGGGCAGGTTTTCGTAAAACTCCATGTCCATGCCGATGATGGCGGTTGCAGGTGCCTGCAGGATCTTCTCCCCATTTGCGGGCATGGCCAATGCGGCGAGCTTTTTCTTCGACTCTTCGCTCACGCACCAGATGATCCGGGCGGGCAGGCAGTTGGCGGACGTCGGCCCAAATTTCATCAATTCCCAGACCGCTTCCAACTGTTCGTTGGATACTGGCGTGTCGAGATAACCATTATAGGTGCGCGCGGTACGGAACAGCTGGTCAAGCGCAGTATCGTGCAGCGGCTGGTTTACAGGCATGGAAATTCCCCCAGTTTCGTTTTCAGGCCGCGCGGACTTCGGTCACTTCGGGCACATAATGTTTCAAAAGCTGTTCGATGCCGTTTTTGAGTGTTGCCGTCGAAGACGGGCAACCGGAACAGGCACCCTGCATCTGCAGATAAACGACGCCGCGCTGGAAGCCGCGATAAATGATGTCGCCGCCATCATTGGCAACCGCTGGGCGCACGCGCGTTTCGATCAGTTCCTTGATCTGATCGACAATTTCCGCATCGGCAGGATCATCGAGCGGATATTCGGCGTCGGGCGCAGGCACGCTGAAACCTGCTTTTGGCGCGTGAAATAACGGCATGTCTGCCGAGAAGTGATCGAGCAGGATCGAAAGCACATCAGGTTTCAAATCGGCCCAGCTAGCGCCGGGGGCAGCGGTGACAGAAATGAAATCGCGACCGAAGAAGACGCCGCTAACATCGCCAAGGCCAAACAGGGCTTCGGCAAGGGGCGAGGCTTCTGCTTCGTCCGGATCGGCGAAATCACGAGTCCCGGTGTCCATCACAATCTGTCCGGGAAGGAATTTGATGGTTGCCGGATTGGGCGTCAGTTCGGTCTCAATGATCATACCTGCCATTTGGGGAGGCCATCGGCGCAGGGCAACCCCTTTTTCCTGTTTCGACAGAAAGAAAAACCCCGCTCCAATGATGGAGCGGGGCCAAGTTCTCGCGTTTCGTTATGTTCTTATGCCGACCGGTTAATGGGAGAGGAGAGTCGGCATCTGGTTGTTCTTGAGAATATCGGAGGTTGCACTGCCCAGAACAAAGCGTCTCAGCCGTGTATGACCGAAAGCGCCCATGACCAGCAGGCCGCACCCATTCGCTTTTGCTTCCTCCTGCAACGCTGCACCAATGCTACGACCGGACAGAGGCGCAAAACGATGGCTTGCATTGGTCGATCGACGGCCAATCACTTCCACAAGTTGCGCGGTATCCAAATCGGTCGGCAATGGCTTTTCGCCTTCGATCGATAGCAGTTGCACCTGATCGGGTGCGAATAATGCTATGGCATCGCCAAGTGCACGCGCCGCTGCAGAGCTATTGTCCCAAGCTATTGCGAGCGGGCCCTTTTGATAGGGGTCGTCATAGTCCGCAGGGACCACTATTACAGGACGTCCGCTTTCGAACATCAGATATTCAGCGATGATTTTTTCACTCAGCAGACCTGCGCTGTTGCACCCTGTAATGCTCAGGTCATGGAGACGTGCATGTTCGGCGACAGCTTCATGGACACCAATAGCATGTGAATGTTCGGTCACCAATGTACAACGAACACCCGATGCATCGGCCGCTGATTTCAGCGAAGCTGCTATCGCACTTGCATCCACATTTTTTCCGGGTGTTGTAACGTCAGTCGCCACGGAGAAGATCGTCAAATTGGCACCGTGCGCTTTTGCAAGCGCTATCGCGAAAACAGCAGGCCCCTTGGAAGCGATTGCGGTTTCGGCGGGTGCAAAGAGGAAAATTGAATGTAAAGCCATTTGAGTTCTCCCTTAATGCGCTGACGCCGAAGCTTCTTCGCTCTTGGTTTTCCAAAGCGAATACAGGATGCCACCGAGGATCAGGCCAAAGGTGACGGCAAGGCTAAGCACGGGCGGGAATTTGGCACCACCCATCAGGAAGTCGGAGATGAAAATCTTCGATCCGATGAATATCAGCACAAGAGCCAGCGCGAACTTCAGGTAATGGAAGCGGTGCACCATCGCTGCCAACGCGAAGTAAAGTGCGCGCAGGCCAAGGATTGCCATGATGTTAGAGGTGTAGACGATGAAGGTGTCGGTGGTGATCGCAAAGATCGCCGGAACCGAATCCACCGCGAATACAAGGTCTGCAAGGTTGATAACGATCAGCGCCAGCAACAGCGGCGTCATCGCGCGCACCATCTTGCCGGTCTTTTCGTCCTGCACCTTTACGATGAACTTCTGACCATGCAGTTCCTTGGTAACCCGGAAATGCTTGTTCATGAACTTCACGACCGGGTTCTTGGAAACGTCCATTTCCTGGTCGCCGGTGAAAAGCATTTTAACGCCGGTGCCGACAAGGAAGACGGCGAAAAGATACAGCGTCCAATAGAATTGCTCAACCAAAGCGGCGCCCAGCGCGATCATGATGCCGCGCAGCACGATCACCGCGATGATACCCCACAGGAGCGCGCGGTACTGATATTTTGCCGGAATAGCGAAATAGGTGAAAATCAGGCTGATCACGAAGACATTGTCGATCGACAGCGCCTTTTCGATGAAGAAGCCGGTATAATATTTCATCCCCAGGTCAGCACCCTTGGCATACCAGACCCAAAGGCCGAACAGTAATGCGATGCTGATGTAAAAGGCTGAAAGTTTGAGGGATTCGGAAATCCCCATTTCTTTGTCTTCCTTGTGCAGGAAGCCAAGGTCAAACGCCGTCAGGACGACGACAATGCCAAGGAAGGCGAGCCAGAACCAGACCGGCGTGCCCAAAAACATATCGAACAGGAAATCCATCAAAAGGGCCCCTAATGTGTCCAATCCACCGCGAGAGGTGGAGGTTGCGCCGCGTGTCGCGCTTTCGGATGATTAATCCGACATCACGCATGCCGCCGCATGCGCCAGAGGGGCCCGGATCGAGGGTTCATTTAGGGATTATGCGGTGAATTTCAACTGGGAATTTAACTGTAGCGAAGCGAGGTCGCTCAAATCGAATATTCGGCGCCAGTCCCATCCCGCCTTTGCGCCGCTATCGTTTCGGCACGAAGCAACAGGTTTTCGAGGTCCTTGAGGTCGATATCAAAGGTTTCGCCGATTTCCTCAACCGCCTGGTCGATATCTTCGCGCAGCAGGCCGGTTGGGGCAGGGGCTGCGGCGAGGGGAACCGGCTGATGCGGATAGCTGTGGCCTGAAAAGCGGTGGAACAGCCAGCCAATGCACAACAACGCGGCAGAATTGGCGGCTACCAAGGTAATCGGATAAAGGACGCCCGCAGCCACGATTGCCTTGCCGCCCATGATCGCAGTTATCGCGACTGCTCCCCCGGGCGGATGCAGGCAGCGCAAGAGCGACATCGCCATGATGGCGAGCCCGACCGCCAGGCCAACCGCCAATATGGGGTTGCTGACGGCATGCATGATCGCCACTGCCACCAAACCCGAAACGATATTTCCGCCAAAGACGGGCCAAGGTTGGGCGAGCGGGCTCGCGGGAACGGCAAAGACGAGCACTGCCGACGCCCCGATAGGCGCGATAAGGAAGGGAAAATCCGGAAACGCGCGCGCAACGAGCAATCCGACCAGCCCAGCAACCAGCACGCCCAGAGCCGCGCCAAAGGCTGCGCCGCTCCGGTCGCGCAGGTTGGCCCCGGCAAGCAGGGGCACAAAAATCCGCAGGCGCTGCATCAGCCTTTCATTTTTGCCAGCATCTCGCCCATTTTCTGGTGCAGCATGTTCACTGCCTTCAACGGGCGCACCATCACCTTGAAATGGGTGATCAGGCCGTCATCATCGCACGAAATCATATCGATTCCGTTGATCTTGATGCCGTCAATCTCTGCTGTGAATTCAAGGATCGCGCTGTTTTCGCGATGCCATTCACCGACATAACGGAAGGTATCGTTTCCCAGCGTATGGCCCGCTGCGGCCAGATATTGGGATGTGATTGCCTTGCCGACTTGCGGGGTGTGCACGACAGGGCTTTCGAAAACGCAATCGTCGTGCAGGACCTTTTCGATCTCACCGACATCCTTGGATAGCGCTACGCGGTGCCAGATTTCTGCAGGGTTGTGCGGCATGTTTTCAATCCTCCCAAACCGTAGCCCTGAGCCTGTCGAAGGGCGCTTGTCCGTAAAACGTGCTTCGACAGGCTCAGCACTGCGGCAATTAATAGCCCAAGTCCAAATTCACCAATGGCTCAAGCTTTTCGCCTTTATGATAGCGTTTGAGGTTTTCGAGGAAGCGCTCGGCGGAGCGAACGAACATCTTGTCCTGCGCGCGGCCAGAAAGGTGCATGCTGATCTGGCAATTGTCGAGGTCCCACAACGGATGATCGGCGGGCAGCGGCTCGGGTGTGGTGACATCGAGGAAGGCGCCGCCAATCTGCTTGTCGCGCAGGGCCTGCACCAGCGCATCCTGATCGACCACCGATCCACGGGCGATATTCACCAGCACCGCACTCTGCTTCATCTCTGCAAGTTCGTCTGCGCCGATCATCTCTTCGGTCTCCGGCGTTGCGGGAACGGCAAGGATGACCCAGTCAAACTCGCCCAACCGCGCCTGCCAGGCATCGGGCGCGAGGCTCGACGGGCCGGGTGTGCGGCGGACGATGGTGACATCGACGTTAAATGCCTTCAGCCGCTCGTCGATTAGCTTGCCAATGGCACCATAACCAAGCAGCAGCGCTTTCGATCCGTAGAGTTCGACCTTGCCTGGCGAATCCATCAGCCATTCATGCCGTTCCTGCGCGCGCACTACCTCCCGATATCCTTTGGCCAAGCTGAGCATGCCCATGACCACATATTCGGCGATGGTGATCGCATTGATACCTGCGCCATTGGTGACCTTGGTGCCGCGCTTCTTGAGTTCAGCAAGCGGCATGCCGTCAACACCTGCATAGATGCTGTTGAGCCATTTGAGGTTGGTCGCGGCGGTGATGATCGCCGCCATGTCCTTCTTGTCATACATATCGAACCAGCCGATTTCGGCCATCGGTGCAAGTTCGAGCGCTTCCTCCTTGGTCACATACCAATGCGCCTCGATCCAGTCTGGCAATTGTGGCTCGATCATCGCGCGGATCAGGCTGGATGCTACGAACTTGGTTTTGGTCACTAATCTTTCCTCCCCAATGACTTGCGGT